>JBAYAV010000199.1:0-5846 GCA_041669565.1 Lentisphaeria bacterium | reverse complement strand
TATTTTTTTATGATATTTTTATTTTTTGAATTGGTTTTTCGAAAGTTTTGATTATATTTGTAGTTTACATGCCTTGAGTGTTAAGGGGCTGTAAAAAAAATTAACTTGACAATTTGCCGAAAAAAGCATTCACGAGAATCAGGCAAATGTAAAGGTTATTTCTGAACAGCCCCTAATGCTAAATAATGGTATCAATTTTATATTCAATTCGGAATGATGAATTGTTCTGAAATATTGAAATGCATGCGGCTTTGTTTCTGAAGCGTGATGATAGAAAGAAGGAGTTTTTTTATGGCTGATGTACGACGCGTATTTGTGGAAAAGAAGCCCGAATTTGCAGTGGAATCATCGCAGCTGCTGAATGATTTACAGGAAAATCTCGGTATTCGCGGCCTAACGGGACTGCGTCTATTTAAACGCTACGACTTGTCCGGTATTACGGATCAAGAATTTATCGCTACAAAAGACAGTATTTTATCGGAGCCGAATTGTGATGTTGTCTATGAAGAAAAATTGCCGACAGTTGAGGGTACTATTATCGCCCTTGAATATCTTCCCGGACAGTATGATCAGCGCGCCGATTCTGCCGCGCAGTGTGTTCAGCTTCTGACCCAGAAAGAACGCCCATTGGTGCGTACTGCTACGGTTTATAATCTGATCGGAACGCTCACAAAAAAAGACGTAAAGCGCATTAGTGATTACTTAATGAACCCGGTTGAAAGTCGTTTGGCGTCCATGGAAAAACCGGAGTCGCTGGAAATGGAGACAACGGTGCCGCCGGATGTCCGAATTATGGATGGCTTCATGGATAAGACACCGGAGCAACTCAAGGCGATGGTGGAAGACTTGGGGTTGGCAATGAGTGTTGAAGACCTCGCGTTTTGTCAAAAATATTTCAGAGATGAAGAAAAACGCAATCCGAGCTTTACGGAGTTGCGTGTTATTGATACCTATTGGTCTGATCATTGCCGGCATACAACTTTCCAGACCTGTATTGACAAGGTTGAATTTTCGGATGACCCACTAAGCGCGCCGGTGAAAGAAGATTATCAAAAATATATCGATTTAAAAAAAGAACTCGGCCGTGAGAAAAAAGATGTCTGTCTTATGGATATGGCGACTATCGGTGCGCGTATTCTGAAAAAACAGGGCAAACTGGATAACTTTGATAAATCGGAAGAAATCAATGCCTGCTCGATTATTATTGAAGCCGATGTGGATGGCAAAAAAGAGCCCTGGCTGATTATGTTTAAGAATGAAACGCATAACCATCCGACAGAAATTGAGCCTTTCGGTGGTGCGGCGACCTGTCTTGGCGGCGCGATTCGCGATCCGTTATCCGGACGTAGTTATGTCTATCAGGCTATGCGTATTACGGGTGCTGCTGATCCGCGTACAAGTCTGGCGGATACTCTGCCGGGAAAACTGGCGCAGAAAAAGATTGTTCGGACTGCGGCTGCGGGGTATTCATCCTACGGAAACCAGATCGGTTTGGCAACGGGCAAGGTTCAAGAAGTCTATCATCCCGGTTTTGTAGCAAAGCGTTTGGAATTAGGCGCGGTTATCGCGGCTGCTCCCCAAAAAAATGTCGTCCGTGAAGTGCCGGAGCCCGGCAATTTAATTTTGCTTATTGGTGGTCGCACGGGACGGGACGGCTGTGGTGGCGCAACGGGCTCATCAAAAGCGCATACCGGAAAGTCTTTACAGACTTGCAGTGCTGAAGTGCAAAAGGGTAATCCGCTGACGGAACGTAATATCCAGCGGTTGTTTCGTCGCGAAGAATTTTCGCATCTCATTAAGCGCTGTAATGATTTTGGTGCTGGCGGCGTGTGTGTTGCTATTGGCGAGCTTGCTCCGGGATTGCATATTGATCTTAATAAAGTTCCAAAGAAGTATGAGGGACTGGATGGCACAGAATTGGCCATTTCGGAATCGCAGGAACGCATGGCCGTCGTGATTGACGCGCGTGATTTGGCACCGGTTATGAAATTGATTCAATCGGAAAATCTAGAGGGCACGCTGGTTGCAAAAGTCTGCGAAGAAAACCGTTTGACGATGAAGTGGCGCGACAAAAATATCGTTAATCTGTCGCGCGCTTTCTTGGATACAAATGGCGTTACCCAACACGCAATTGCAAAAGTCTATGCGCCCGTAGCAGAGATGAATCCGTTTGCAAAAAATTATAGCCATCTTGGCATTGACGAGCATTGGAAACGCATTTTGAAAGACTTGAATGTGTGTTCCCAAAAAGGACTCGTAGAACGTTTTGATGGTTCGATTGGTGCGGAGAGTATTCTGAGTCCCTTCGGCGGCAAGATGCGTTTAACGCCGACGGAAGCGATGGCGGCGAAAATTCCCGTGAAAGGCAAGACGAATACTTGTACGATTATGAGTCATGGTTACGATCCGGAATTATGTTCTTGGAGCCCGTATCATGGTGCGTTATATTCGGTTGTGGCTGCAAATGCGAAGATCGCTGCAGCCGGTGGCAATGTTTGCGATGTGCGGATGTCGTTTCAGGAATACTTTGAGCGTTTAGGCACAAAACCGACGAGTTGGGGCAAGCCCTTAGCAGCATTGCTGGGCGGATTGCGTGGACAGCTGGAATTTGGAACAGCGGCTATTGGCGGCAAGGATTCGATGTCGGGCACGTTTGAAAATATTTCGGTTCCGCCGACATTAGTTGCGTTTGCAGTCGCTCCAGCGAAGGCGGATAAAATAATTAGTCCGGAATTTAAGAAAGCCGGAAATATGATTTCGTTGTTGAAAGCGAAGCGCAAAGCGGATGGCACGCCTGATTTTGACGAGCTTCGCCGAAATTATGCGATGTTATATCAGTGGATACAAGATGGCAAGGTGGTCTCGGCGCATACGCTTGGATATGGTGGTGCTGCGGCGGTATTACCGAAGATGTGTTTTGGTAATTGGCTTGGCGCGGCTCTAAAGGATAGTTGGGATTTGCGGCAAGATCTGTTTTGTCCTGGTCACGGCAATATTATTTTGGAATCGACAGAATTATTGGATGATGCGCAGTGTATAGGCAAAGTCTCAGCAGCACCGGAAATTACGATTGGCGATTATTGTTTAGAATTAAAGGAAGCGCTGGAAATTTGGCAAGCGCCTTTGGAGCATGTCTATCCGACGAAGGCAAAACCGGCGCCCGAGCCGATAATTTGGCAGCCGTACAGCAACCGCGGCAAGTTGAAGCCGGTTATAAAAGTGGCCAAGCCGCGCGTCTTTATTCCGGTATTTCCGGGAACAAATTGTGAATATGATACAGCGAAGGCCTTTGAATTTGCGGGAGCAGTTGCTGAAAAAGTAATTATCCGGAATTTATCGGCGGCCGATATTGAAAATTCGGCAGATGCAGTTGTCAAGGCGATTGATAATGCGCAGATCGTTGCATTTCCGGGTGGTTTTTCCGGCGGTGATGAACCGGATGGCTCGGGTAAATTTATTGCGACGACATTCCGTAATCCGCGGGTGATGGAAGCCATGATGCGGTTATTGAAGGATCGTGATGGTTTAGTTCTTGGTATTTGCAATGGATTCCAGGCGTTGATTAAACTGGGCCTCGTTCCGTATGGCGAAATTCGCACGAGCTTGCAGCCAACGGACCCCACGCTGACATTTAATAATATTGGCCGCCATGCGGCAACGATCATCAATACCGTGGTGAGTTCGGTGAAATCTCCATGGTTGCAACATTGTAACGTTGGTGATTTGCATTCGGTTGCCATTTCGCATGGCGAGGGCCGATTCTTTGCCAGTGAAGCACAGGTGAAAGAATTGCTAAAAAATGGGCAGGTTGCCTTTCAGTATGCCGATAATGATGGCAAAATTTCTGCGGATATGCCATGGAATCCAAATGGGTCGGTTTGTGCCATTGAGGGCATTACAAGTCCTGACGGACGAATTTTGGGTAAGATGGGTCATAGCGAGCGTAGTGTGGACAGTGATGTTAATATCAATGTTCCCGGCAATAAACAGCAGGGAATTTTCCGTTCGGGTGTTGAATATTTTGCCTAGTATGAAGAAAATTTTAACGAAAAAATAGGTTAAGATTTTTTAAGAAAAGAAAACTGTAAAAGGGAAAAGGAGTCCGTGATGTTTTCAGCGTCGGATTTTGAAATAATTGATGCGCATATCCATCCATTTTTGGATTTAAAAGACTGTATTGGCAGATATGGGCAGCCGAAAAGCACGGATGAATTTTTTGCAGAATTACGTCGTATGGGCGTTCGTTATGCGTGTGGTTCGGTCATTATAAAACAGGAGAAGCCGGACTTTGAAATAGTCCAGAAGGCGAATCGGGCGGCGTTAAAGCTTCGGGATTTGTATCCGGATTTTTATGTTCCGGGAATTCATATTGATGGAAATTTCCCCAAAGAATCGATTCAGGAATTGGCGTTTATGCATCAGCAGGGTGTCTGCTGGATTGGTGAGTTGGTGCCTTATATCATGCATACTGGCGATTATGCTTCGGAAGGCATGATGGAAATATACGCAGTTGCGCGGGAGTACAATATGGTAGTCAATATTCATGATGGTGATCCGCTGGAGAATATTGATAGGATTACGCAAAAATATCCTGGATTAAAAATTGTACTTGCGCATCCAGGTGAGAATGCCCGGGCGGAGGTGCGGTTTAATTTTGTAGCAAAACATCCGGATGTTTATATGGATATTTCAGGGACGGGGCTGTTTCGCTGGGGGATGCTTCGTCATGCGTTGGATATATGTGGTGCGGATAAAATTATATTTGGTTCCGATTTTCCTGTTGGTAGCTGTGGAATGAATATCTATGGAGCGCTTGCGGAACATTTAAGCAAAGAAGAATTTCGGCAGTTGTTTTCCCTTAATTTTCGTGCTTTGACAAAAATGACGCAGCTTTCATAAAAGTGGCTGATGGTTTTTTTATTGCGGTTTCTTTTTATTGAGTGTTATTTTTTGAACAAAAGCTCTATTGCAGCGCTGGAATGATTTTTTGAGTAAAAGCTGTTTCTTTTGCTTTACAATTAGTGTGAGGCAGCCGGAACGTTTTTGGCAACACTCGAATGAAATTTCGTGGTATTGGTAATGCCAGTATTTTTCATTGAATTCCGTTTTTCCGCATTGAATTTTCCAATAAGGCAGAAGGTCGGGCAGGGTGCGTGTATAGATACCCTGATATTGCGCTGACTGAAGGACCGTTTTCCATGTTTTGCGTGAATGGCGTAGTGGCATGGCGTAAATACAGGAACAGTATACTTTTTGTAGTATTTGCTGTGCACTGCGGATTTGTTCTGTTCCGCTCGGAAGAAATAAAAGATCAAGATGTTCCTCACCGTTTTGCAGTAAGCTGTTTGCCAAAAGAGTCCCGGAATATAGCGATCCCGGTAAAATTATAAATCCGGTATTTCTTTTTTCTGGGATATAGCAGATGGCGGGACAGCCGCCATAGCCGTCATTTGCGACCAGAATCAAACTCGGATGATAAAAATATTGAAAACTCCATATGCCAATGGCCAGCAAAAACAAAAAAAGGCCGGTAGAAGGAAGAAATAAGTTTTTGTTTCTCATAATATTGAAAAGAGTTGATTGATTTTCGATTTAGTTATAAGTTACTTGTATAAAATAAAAAGGTTGGCTCTTTTACAAAAAGTCATGATCAACTATGGAATTCCATGGTTGATCATGACTTTCTTTTATTGAAAAAAAATATTTTTCTCTTTACGGTGATTTTTTTTAAAGCATGAATTATGTTTTTTGAATAAAAAGCTATTGATTTGAGATGAAACAGAATGGATAAACATATTTATTTGTGTGGGTGTTGTTTTGGGCTTGAGAATCTATCGATAGGAATT
>JBAYAV010000198.1:0-5893 GCA_041669565.1 Lentisphaeria bacterium | reverse complement strand
GCTTAGGACTAATTGCTGAGCAGAAATGATGTCATCGGTTTCCAGAGCATTTCTGCCGGCTTTATCATCCATTGGAAAATTAACAGCCAGATCACTCACCCCGGTTGTATCCGGAAAAATCGTCAGACTGCGTGTTCTAAGAAGTTCACTCTCGGAGCGATTATCATCCCATACCCGGACTTCATCGACATCAAAGGCTGTTAGGTTGTTTAGTTTATTTCCTAAAACCAACGGTCCGGCAGTAGAGCTCAGGGACACAGTATTTTTAATATTTTGGGTATATTCATATTCAACGCCGTCGGTATAAGCGCGCATTTCTATATTATACCCACTTCCTGACGTAGTTCCTGTCCACACAACTACGGATAAATGCGTCCATTCATTTGCGGGCAATTCAAAATTCGAGAACGTCGTAACATAACTGTTATAGGGATCTGTTGAAGTACTAATTACACCATCCAATTTCCCCACAGGGATACCGGAGTTTCTACCCAGTGCAAATTTCACCACGTCATCCTGTACAAACAGGCGGTATTCATCCTTTGTCAAGTATTTATTTTGTTTTGTCAAAAGCCGTGCCGAGAAATTAGCAGCGCTTGGTTTCACCCACATTTCAATGGTGAAATTATTCAAGGTCGTCTGCTGTGAAAAGTCATCAAATACAGCTTCTGTGTTTGATGCCAGTTTCAGATAACGTGGTTGGTAGGGTAAAAACGGATCCAATGCATACGAAGAATCCATATTTACTTCTTCAAAATCTGTGAGTCCATCCCCATCGGTATCTTTTAGAGCAGGATTTGTACCATAAAATTGTTCGGTGCTATTATCTAATCCGTCATCATCGGCATCGCCCGTAGTGTCATAGATATCCTCTGTCTGTGGCTTGGTCCCCGAAAGATATTCATAATAGTCATTCAGGCCATCGTTATCGTAATCGGTATAAGTGCCATCGCTTTGTAGCTCAGCTGTCGTCAAATTCCCAAAATAGAGATATTCCCAATCATCCGCAATTTTATCATCGTCGGTATCCTGGGGTTCGGCAGTTTCTTCTTCGTAGGGAATCGTTGTTGCCGTTGCCACTGTAGCACCACCTTGCAATGTAGCGCCATTCCGCCATCCCGGAGCAGTATTGGTACTGCGCCAACCCGCGGTCCAGCTATTGGCACTTGCCAGCACCGTTCCGGCATCCGTCATTTCCTGTGTTCCTGCCGGATTTGCCAAGAAAACAACCGCCGTAAAAACGATCAGTTTTCGCAATGTTTCTTTAATGAATGCAGTTCTATTTTTTTTCATTACAAGTTTTTTCATGTCTTTTTTCAATTCCATGGTTTTGCTTTCTTTTATGTTCATTATTTATGTTATTTTTTATAGTATTGTTTTCAAAAAAAAATAGGCAAACGCAATGCCGTTAATCAAAAAATTCAATTCATGCATATTTTTCATAAATACACGCCTGTAATAATAACAAGACTCATGCCAAGTACAACGACTTTATCTTTTTCTGTCATGTTTTCCTGAAAAAATTCTATAATATCATGTAATTTAGCAAGTTAGAACCCTATTTATTTTCACCAGAGATCCTTTTTACGACCGTCAAATTTTGGTTTTTTCAGAGAAAAAGGAAAAATATTTCTCAAAATTGAGAATCGCAAAAAAAAACCTATTCCCGAGATATTTCAGACTCCAGAGAATCCGAAATATCGTCTTTCGGCAAATTCAAAAGAAGTCCCGGCAGAACGAACTACCCGGACTTCTAGATTGCTACACACAAGGTGCTATTTCATCCCATAAAGGGGGTCGAACGGCTCCATTTTAAGCCGTTTTTAGGCCTTCTTTTCTTTGAAATTTTTTAAGGATCTAGTACTTTTTCCACTTTCACGGTCACCGTTTTATTCCACGGAATTTCGATCGTGGTTCCTTTTAGATCTTTGATTACAATTTTATCAGCGGTTAATAAAATAAGTTGAAAGAAATTCAGGAAGCCCTGGTTTTTCTGAACGATTGTCATCTTCTCTTTTTTATCATCCGGATTTATGATTTTCAATATTGCGTAGTGGGCGCCGGAAAGATTGGTATAATTTCCGCGGTACTGGATTTCGTATTTTTGGTACAGTACAAGCTTTTCCGGCGGCACTATTTTTTTCGGGGGTGGTATTTGCGGCTTTTCCGGCACCGGCGGTATTTTATCGATCTTTGGCACCGGCACAGGATTTTCCGGTTTTTTTTGCTCTTTTAGTGACAATTTAATATTAAAAGGATTCTCTGCATAAGGGAAGAACTTCCAGGTATGCAACCATTTCAGAAAGTCATTTTTCCAAGACAATTCAACGGGAATATCCACAATACTGGAATTGTTTTTGGGCTTCTCTTTTTTTTCGGTATGCTTAAAATAGACAGAACCTGCTATAAAAAGCAAGAAAAAAACAAGCACAATAATAAAAAGGATTTTCTCTAGACTTTTAAAAAAAGATGGGGATAAATTTTTCATAAACTAGTTTTGTTCTACGGGAGGTTCCGCCGGCGGAATATAGAATGCCGAAACGATGAATGTCACCTTTTGTTCTTTTAACTCCATAAATTTGCCAGAAGGCGCCTTATTCGGCGGGAAAGTATAAACCGAAAGCTGTTTTACTGGAAAAAAATACTTGTCATTCTGCAGCGTATTAAAAAAACGCAACACGTTTTCTAAGGTGCCCTGCACGGTTATTTTTATGGGGAACTCCCACAAGCACGGCTCCGAATCCAATTGATCCTGAACAAAACCGATTCGGGGCAGAAAAGAGACCGCAGCGGCACCCGACGCGGGATCCGAGATAACTTGCAGCTGATTTGCATTCAGTTCTTGAAAGAAAAATTTCAATGTCCACAGTTGCAGAATCATCTGATAGACGGGCTCTTTTTGATTTTCCGAGATTTGCAGAATCTTATCGGAAAGCTGCAAATTTTTAGCATTAAAAATATCCTTTAATTGATTTGCGAGATATTTAAAATCAATTCGGCTGGCATTTTGAATAAAGGAAAAATCGGCATTCACTGTTTTTTTTTCCTGCATGCTCGCATAATAGTCCTCGATCCTCTCCGAGAAAAAATTTGTCGCTCGATTTCGTATCTGGTTTGATATTTCGCGCAGGCCGAGATTTTTTTTAACGGCATCGCCATTCATTTTTTCTTGATTTTCTTTGTAATATTTTTCCAGTACCGCCAGATCCATCGGCCATTGAGTTTGCTTATCTTTTTCAAGTTGTATTTCATTCTCAGCATGCAACTTTGTAAAAGTCACCCATTTCGGCAAAATATAGAGCCAGCCAAAGACGATAAAAGCAACGCATAAACATAGAATAACATAGACCAGGCATTTATGCTGTGCCGGCAAATCTTTATATTCTGGTTTATAGCTCATATTGCTGATTTATTCCTATAGATCATCGTTCTTGAAACGGAAGTTGCAATAAAAACACCGCATATTCCGAATCGAAATTCTTGTTATACTTTTTTAAAAAAACGCGCCAGTCTGAAAGATAGCTTTCCGAAATTTCCTGATGATACAAATCGGTATAATCATCAATATTCGCAAATAAGTTATTTTTTGCAAATTTTGCCTGAATTTGCTTCAAGATTAAAAAGCGGTCCTCATTTTCCTCCATAATTCCTCCGAGGTACATCTTCGTTAAACGCGGCACTTTCGTTATATAGACGTAGCGTTTCAATAACGGCGTCAAAGTATCCTTGTTATCCACCGGAAAATTCTCCAGGACGGAATGATTTATATAGAGTGGCTTTTCTTTCTCCGGTATCGGAACATGCTCGGATGCAAACGAAAATTCGTCCGCCAAATAAATCCCCCATGCCGCTACGGGATTCTCCTTAGAGTGAAGCACCCGCCAACAACTCTCCAGCGTCCGCACAAACAAATGACTCCGGCGACCATACTCAATAAACGGCAATATTTGATTATGCTCATATTGAAGCTGATAATACTGATCCTTTATTTTCGGAATTAAAGTCAGACACGCGCGCGTGGACTTCTTTTGGGCTTCTAATTCGACAATTTCCTTATTTAATTTTCCGATCCACCCGAATAAAGTCATCGCCAGCATTGCGAAAATTAAGAAGACACTCCCGCATAAATACGGAAATTCTCGGATCCGTTTCTGCTGCCACTGCAATCTCCGCGGAACCAAAGATAATTTCAGCGGCGCCTGCCCTATTCCCTGCAACGCCAACCCGTAGGCCAATGTAAAATACGGATGAAAATCAAACCCGTCAGGACACGGCACAGAGGATGCCTGAAAAATCTTGTCCGGCACGCCAAACAACGTCGTTTCAAAATTCATAATCTCTTCAAGCCGTCTCGCCAATCCCGGCTGCAGCGCACCACAGCCCGTCAACCAAATCCGAATTAACGGCTGCTCGGATAATTTAGGCTCCAAATTAGGACTCTGCTTCCAATGCTCTATGACCGATGCCAATTCACCTTCCAACAAATGCATTGGGCGAAAAAACGGCGACTTCTCATCCTTCCAGTCCAACGTCACAGCCGGCTTCTCTTTTCCAGCACAAAGCTTATCGCTTTTTTGCTCCTGCAAAAGAGCCGTCGAAAAAAGATCGCTGCCAAAACCCAGCCCCGTTATGTACTGAAGCCCTCCCCCGGCAAAAAGAATCACCGTTGTATTCTCACGCCCGATATCCAATACCATCTGCAATTCCGAACGACGGGACTCCTCAGGATATATATTGACAAAGGCATTTGCTAATGCCTGACCATTTTCTGCCATCCCTTGAACATTCACGCCAAGTTCCGCTAGCTGTTCATAGCTGTTCTGTATAACAACCTCACGCGCAGCGCCAATTAACACGCGATTGCGATGGTCCCCTGATGTCGACAATTTTTGATAATCGTAGATGAGAGACTCGTCCGTAATTCCCCCAAGAACACGACTTTGAAAATCGACCATCTTATTTAAATTACCGCGCCGGATTTCTGGGGGAAAGTAGTAAACGCCCTCCGATGTCAGATACTGCGACAATCCACAGACCGCGGGGGTTGCTACTAAGTTCTTTTTTTCCAGCCACTCGGCAAAGCCCTGGTGCAATTCGTCTTCATTCAGCATGCCTTCCTGATAACGATTCAGATAGAGTGCACGACGAATAACAGTACGGCCACCAGAATGCGCCAGCAGCACCGCTTTCACGCTGCTACTGCCCAAATCAAGGCCTAGACTCTGTTTATGGTGTACAAAAATGCTCATATTTACGCTGCGTCCCTTTGGGACTTCGCCGAATTACAAATAATAAATTCTGGGGATTCGTCCGGCAAAAAGAGGCCCCCAATCAAAAAAAACGATCCATACAATTCCGGGCTATCGCCACCAGCCATTATTCTGCTTTTTCCGCTTTTTCTTTTTTATCTGTGATAATATATTGTCCATTTTCATCAATCACAGTTGCGGTAACAAAAATCAATAGATTTGTCGGCTGAGACGTCTCTTCGGTCCGCCGGAAAAAGAATCCCAGATAGGGGATATCCCCCAAAAACGGGATCTTCTTCACAAGTCGCACCTGCTCATTTTCGATCATACCGCCGAGAACCACCGTCTCACCGCTTTCAATGGCAACCGAAGCGGCGATTGTCTGTTCATGAGTTCGCGGCAATTTTACTTCCGTCAAATTTGTTTCTGTTGTTTTGTCTGTCAAACTACGCGTCGATGAAGTTGAATAATCTTCCCATTCCAGGAAGTTGATAATTTCAGGTTTCAGTCCCAGCAGGATTGTATGGCCGTCATTTCCTATATTTGCACGCACATCGAACGTAATACCGAGTGGCAAGGAGGCCGGTTTTCCGTACGGCACCAGCACGCGTTCTTCGCCATCATCACCGTTGTCTATCGTCTGC
>JBAYAV010000197.1:0-5920 GCA_041669565.1 Lentisphaeria bacterium | reverse complement strand
GAATTGACCTTTGGGGATGTTATTACGCCCGAAACCACGAAAGAGGAATGTCTTAAAATCAAGGCGTATGCCGCGAAGAAAAAGATTGGTTTGCGCACGATGGCCAGTGGTAGTTATTGGGGGATGTCTTTGGGCAGTTGTGATCCCGCTGAGCGTGAGAAGACGAAGGCCTTTTTGCGTCAGCATTTACAAGCGGCATCTTGGCTGGGTGTTGAAACCATTTTGATTGTACCCGGCACGGTACGAGTAGCTTGGGAACCAACCCACAAAACCCAAAAATATGCGGATGTGTGGAAGAACTCCATTGCGTCTTTAAAGGCGATGGCACCCGAAGCTGAAAAATTAGGCGTCCGCATTGGTTTAGAGAATGTCTGGAATTGTTTTGTCATTTCGCCGATGGAGTGGAAGTATTATTTATCCGAAATCGGCAGTGCGTGGGTTGGATTGTATTTGGATATTGGCAATTGTCAATTTCAGGTTGATGCGGCGGATTATATTGAGATTTTAAAGGATAAAATTTTTGCGATACACTGCAAGAATTTTGCGGGAACGGACTTCTGTGGTGGGCTGCATGGATTTGGGGATGATTTATTAACGGGTGATGTTGATTTTGTGGCAGTAAAGAAGGCTTTGGTGGCAATTGATTATACCGGTACGATAACGGCAGAGATGATTCCGTTCAGTCGTTTGCCGGATTTAGTACTGCCGGATCGAAAGTTAGCGGTCAAGACGGCGCAGCAAATGAAGCAGATTTGGTGATTTTGACTTTGTTGTTTCTAGTTGGGAGGGGTGGCTCTTTTTCCGGTTGGATAAAGTCTTGGTAAAAAGGAATCAGAGTTCCTGTTGAATTTGGAGTTTTTGGGTATTTTAATATTCATAAAACATTGTAATAGAAAAGACAAATGGATGAAATGGTAGTATATTTATTAGGTTGAGTTTTTCAAGATTTGCGCAGAATTAAAATTTATACTTTTGTGTTTTTTTTGTGATTCTTAATGAATTGGATATACTGATTATTTTAGGCTACCTTAGCTAAAAGAAGCTAAAATTATAAACGATTCCAATAAAAGGAAGAAAAGAAGATGAGAAATTTAAGTAAGATTTCGAAAGACTGGTGGGATTATACAACATTAGATCGGTCCATTTTGGATGCTGCGGCTCGTTTAACGATTGAGGATTTGCCGAAATTGCAGCGGAAGGGATTTAAAATTAATATTTTTGAAACCCTGCAGGAATTTTATTGTGCAGAAGCACTGGAATATATCAAAGTTTGGAAGCAAGCGACAGCGGCTCGTCCTTGTGGTGTTTGTGGACCGATTGGTCCGACCGAACAACTGCCGATTGTTGCGCAGATTGTCAATGATCTTGATATCAATTTGAAGCATGCTCATTTTTGGGGCATGGATGAGTGGGTTGTTGATGGCAAAGCTGCCGGGCTTGATTTTCCGCTTGGTTTTGCAAAAGCTGATATGGATCTTTGTTTCAATCGTATTAAAAAAGAATTGCGCATGCCAAAAGAGAATTTGCATTTCCCGTCTGAAAAGCCAGAGAAATACATCCAGTCTTACAAGGATGTAAAATGTGTTTTGATGCAGGGCGGACAGGGCGAAACCAAGCACTGGGCTTTTAATGACCCGCTGCGTCGTGAGGGCAAATATGCAGATAATCCGCCGACTCCCGAAGAGTATCGCCAGTTATCTACTCGCGTTGTTGAATTGCATCCCATTACACTGATTCAGAATGCTCGTACATCGGGTGGTGGAACGGTACAGAATGTGCCAAGCGCGGCGATCAGTGTGGGTCCGAAAGAGACATGGTCTTGTGATCGGGTTTCAATTTGGCATCCGGGGCATCATGACAACCCATTCGGCCAGCGCTTAAGTACGTATATGATTGCAAATAAGATTGCGGATTCTGCGGTGCCAATTTCTTTGTTGAGTGATCATGAGGATGTTACTTTTAATTTTTATCGTTATGGATTTGGAGCTTGCGATGTTGAAATGCACTAAAAAAGTAGCCATGGCCATTGCGTGTCATCCGGATGACATTGAGTTCATGATGGCTGGTACGTTGATTCGTTTAAGAGATGCAGGGTATGAAGTTCATTATATGAATATCGCGAATGGATCTCTAGGGACCAATTCGATGTCTTATGAAGAAATTGTTTGTATGCGTCGTGAAGAGGCGATGAATGCTGCCAAGATCATGGGGGCAGTTTATCATGAGAGCATTTGTGATGATTTGGAAGTTTTATATACTCCGCAGTTATTAGCGAAAGTCGTCGAAGTATTTCGTCAGGTAGAGCCGTCGATTTTGTTAACGCATGGTCCGTATGATTATATGGAAGATCATATAAATGCGGGTCGGTTAGCGGTTTCGGCAGCGTTTTGTCGTGGAATGACGAATTTCAAGTGTGACAGAAGCATCCCAGCGACCTTGCAGGATGTTGCTGTTTATCATTCGCAGCCGCATAGTTTAACGGATTCTTTGCGTCGGGTTGTGAAGCCTGATTTTTTTGTGGATATTACGTCCACGATGGAAGAGAAAAAGGCGATGCTTTCTTGTCATAAGAGTCAGAAAGAGTGGCTGGACAAGAGCCAGGGCAATGATGCTTATATTGATGAGTTGATTTATCGTGGCAAGCATTACGGCAAGATGTCTGGTAAGTATGAATATGCAGATGGCTGGATTCGTCATAGTTATCTAGGGTTCGGACCGGAAGATTTTGATCCTCTTGCGGAATTACAAGCCGATTAAAAGATAAATTCAGAATGCGCGAAGTGTATTCTGAATCGTATGCCCTGTCAGATGGCGTTATAAATCAGCGTTATATCTGGCGGGGTCTCTTTTTGGAATGGTGGATTTTTCTATCGGTATTGGCAGAGTTTATAAAAATGGGGGCAATATGAGTAAAGGAATTATTGCGGCTGGAAATTGGATTGTTGATATTGTAAAGACGATTGATCGATTTCCAAGTGTTGGCGAGTTATGTAATGTATTGAGTCTTGAGCGCTGTGGTGGTGGTGGGCCGTGCAATGTTCTTTTTGATTTAGCTGCCATGGGGGTTGATTTTCCATTATATGCTGCTGGCAAACTGGGTGCGGATGCGGAAGGTGATTTTTTAGTATCGGAGTCGACGAAGCGCGGAATTAACACGCGTTGGCTGAAGCGTACAGAAGACAGTCATACATCGTATACGGACGTCATGTCTGGAAATGGCAAGCGGACTTTTTTTCATTATCGCGGGGCGAATGCTGCGTTGGTTCCGAAAGATTTAACGGATATTGATATTCCTGCCAAGATTTTTTATTTAGGGTATTTATTATTATTGGACAAGTTGGATGAACCGGATGCGGAGTATGGCACGGGAGGAGCTCGTGTTTTGCATGCGATGCAGGAACGCGGGTATCAGACAGTGGTTGACTTTGTATCTGAGGCCCCGGCAAAGTTTAAGCGTGTGGTGATGGCATCGTTGCCGTATATTGATGTTTTGGTGATCAACGAAATTGAAGCGGGCAATACTTTTGATTTGGCGGTTCGTGGAGAAGATAACAGTCTTGATTTTGACGCATTGGAAAAGGCGTCACAGTTGTTTTTTGAGCATGGCGTTAAGGAGATGGTCGTTTTCCATTATCCGGAAGGCGCATGGATTCAGAAAAAGGGTTTCGAGGGGCAATTTTCTTCAACGGAGCTTGTTCCAGCGGATAAGATTGTGGGTGCTAATGGTGCTGGAGATGCGTTTTGTGCGGGTTTTCTTTATGGTTTGCATGAAGAATTGCCGCTGGATGAAGTTTTGCGTTATGCAAATACAAGCGCGAGTTGCAATTTAATGAGTGCAACGGCTTCTGGTGGTGCTGTTTCGTTGAAAAAAATGCGAAAAATGATGTCCTAATTTTTTAAATATTGTATCAAAATGTAAATTCAGGAGTATTGAAGAATGGCTCGTAAAATATTTTTAGGGATCGGTTGTGGACCGATTCAAACAGGAATTTTTATTTCCGGCGCTCATAAAGCGGGTTTTGAGAAGATTATCATTGCGGAAGTAAACCCCGTTTTGGTTGAAAAAATTCGGCAAGCTGGCAGCATTACCATTAATATCAGTACGAATGAGGGCGTAAAAAAAGCCGTCTTTGATCGCGTTGAAATTTATAACCCATTTGTGGAAGAAGATTTGGAAGTTTTGAAGAAGTATGCTGCGGAAGCCGATGTCTTAAATACGGCGTTGCCGGGTACTAAATTCTATCCCTCCAGCGCAAAATGGCTGAAAGAAGCGTTTGCCCGTAACCCCGAAAAAACACATTATTTCTATACATCAGAAAACAGCACAACAGCAGCAGATGACCTGCATAAGGCAATGGGCGATGATTTTCCAAAAACATATTACCTGGATACCGTCATTGGCAAAATGAGCAAAATTTTTAAAAATTCCGAAAATGATTATCCGGTCTTGGCACCGGGACTGGAAATGGGACACCTCGTCGAAGAATTTAATGAAATTTATAGCTCGGATGCACCGGGGTTGGAAGAAGCAGCGCCGGCAGGAGTGTATGCGAAGGCTGATCTAGGGCCCTTCGAAGAGGCGAAGCTGTATGGTCATAATGCTAGTCATTTCGTGCTGGGGCTGGCGTTAAGCATGCGTGGATGCGGCTATATGAGCGAAGGGACGATGTATCCGGAAGTGATGAAAGAAGTCCGGGATTGTCTTATTCATGAATGCGGGCAGGCGCTTTGCAAGAAGTATGCTGGTTTTGATCCGTATTTTGAGATGGGTAATTTTACGGTTTGGGCCGATGAATTGATTCAGCGCATGGTATCGTCTTATTTGACGGACAGTGTGGAGCGTATTATTCGCGATTTAGATCGGAAGCTTGGCTATGCGGATCGTTCTATTGGTGCGATTCGTCTATGTTTAAGTCAGGGTGTGGAGCCGACCATTTTAATTCGTTATGCTCGTTTTGCCGCATCGCGTTGGGCATTTCAGAAGTTGTCTGAGGATTGGCCGGATAAGCAACTCTTGAAAAAGTTTTAGAGTCTTAAAAAAAATAGCTCTTCTGTTTTTTTATGGATAAAGCAGTCGGGCTATTTTTTTATGTTATACTTGTAGGATTCTATGGCGGGGAAGTGATATTTTAAGTTTGAATTCAGCATCATAAAGGTAGAAATATATGAGCATAAAAAAGATATTGTTAGGCGGAATTCCTTTAGGGTGTAATAATATTGGTGACGAGGCTATTATTAATAGTGTTTGCCAAATTTTTCATCGTCTATTCCCTTCTGCAGAGCTTACGGTCATGACGGATGACACGGTTGATGTTGCTTGGTGTAGCAAGCGTCTGCGTGGGCCGTTATATGGCTTTAACAAAGATTTTCCTGCTTCAGAATTTGCATCTTTTGTAAAAAATTATGATTGTTATGTATGGGCTGGTGCAACGGGGTTATCGGATTATCCGCAGGTTGCAACGGAATTATTAAATCAGTCTTTTGCGGCTGGTGTTCCTGCAATTGTGTGGAATGTCGGGATGAATTCGGAATTAAACCCGGCGTTCTTTCGTGTAGGGGGGAAGAGAAAGGCTTTGCTGAGGTTCGGTGGCGCCCTTTTTTTCGGAAAAGATTCTTTAGTGGCGCTATATGACTGCTGGCATGTAAAGCGGATGCGTCGAAAAATAAAGAAATCTCTGTCGCGCACTGCGTTGGTTATTGTGCGGGATCCGGAGTCGGTAGAAGTCTTGCATCAGCTTGGATTTAATGGCGCGATTGCGGGTGCGGATTCGGCGATCCTACAGGAGAATGCCTCCCAGAAATATTTAGAACGGGATGCGCGTTTTCGAACCATCGGTTTATGCATATCGGCGCAGTCCGAGCTGAAGCAAATGGAAGAACTTGTGATCATGCTTAATAAGTTTTTAGAACGTACGGATAT
>JBAYAV010000196.1:0-5962 GCA_041669565.1 Lentisphaeria bacterium | reverse complement strand
TTTTAGCGTATACTAAACTTAGAACATGAAAAAGATCATGGTTCGTGTGTTGAGTTTTGGTATTGGTATTGTTTCTTTTTATACGGTAATAAAAGCAGAAAAGTTTTTGTTAAACTAGAGAAGGGCTGAAGGATGAGAATTTATTATTTTGCTTCTACGCATTGGGATCGGGAGTGGTATCTCCCTTTTCAGGGATTCCGGGTCAAGCTACTGCAAGTAGCGGAACAAATCATAAAGAATTTAGAAGAGGTTCCTGGATACCATCGTTTTACTTTTGACGGTCAGACTGTGGTTTTGGATGACATTAACGAAATTCGTCCTGATTTGTCCCAGCATTTGAAGCAGCTTGTTTCTGATGAAAAATTAAATGTCGGGCCATGGTATACGATGCCGGATGAGCTTCTGGTTTCAGGAGAATCCTTGATTCGAAATCTGTTGGTTGGCAGGGCGGTGTCTTGTGAGTATGGTCATGAGCCCTGGCCGGTGGGATATGTTTGTGATGTTTTTGGCCATATCGCACAGATGTCTCAAATTTTTGCCGGATTCGGTATTAAAACCGCAGTCGCGTCTCGCGGAATTGATGCAAATCTACCGATGATATTAACGTGGATTGCACCAGATGGCACAAGCTGTAAACTTTTAAAGCAGGGCTTCGGCGGTTATGGAAATTTCTACCCATTTAGCAGTGTGCATTGGACAAAAAAGGCCTTCGTTGCTAAAATACGCGAATTTCTAAAACCACAAATTGAATTTTCAAAAGACGCCGTCTTTTTGTTTGACGGATATGATCACGAATTTCCATCCCCACAGACGCCTGAGTTGCGGCAATGGCTGAACGTCGCCTTCCCGGATGCCGAGGTGATTGATTCCGACTTTACCGATATTAAAGAATTACCGAAAGCGGCTGTCTCTGGTGAATTAACCGCCGTTTATTCAAGTTCCGGCACCGGTAATCTTAAGCTGGTCCAAAATTCCATCTCGTCGCGATATGATATTAAATATAATAATGATAAGTCACAGAGTTATTTGGAACAATTACTTGAGCCTCTCCTTGCTTATCATCTGTTACAAGGCAATGAGGATCTTTCCGATCGAAATTTACTTCGATATGCCTGGAAAAATCTTTTGAAAAATCAAGCCCACGATTGCATTTGTGGATGCTCTATCGATCAAACGCATCGCGATATGGCGGTGCGATATCGCGAAGTACAAGAAATAACCGACGCGATTGTGCAAAAAACATTTGAAAAAAATAGGCGCAAGGCGTGCGCAGACTCTAACGAATATACGATCGAGATTTTTAACCCCCTGCCGTATACAAGGAATGATATGTTAAAACTGAAGGTGACGCTGCCGGTGGCGTTCCCGGCCAAGTTTACGGAACCGCGAGCCCCCGAGGGTTTTAATTCATTTCGTCTTTTTGATGAGCAGAACAACGCCGTGCCGTTTACAATACTGTCCGTTAAAAAAAACAAACTCCCATGTCCGTCCTATTTGTTGGGGGATCAGTATTATCTTGCGGTTGAAATGGAATTAAAGCCTTATGGGTGGACGCCTCTAACGCTGAAAGCGTCGGAAGACCCCGTGCGATCTTATGGAACGTTGCGTGTAGGAAAGCTCACCGCTGAAAACAAAATGATGGTTTTGAAAATTCATAATAATGGTACCTTTTCGGTATTGGATAAACGCAATAAAATATGTCGTGATGGATTTAATTCATTTTTGCTGGATAGTGATTGTGGTGATGGATGGTACTATGTTTCGCCCGTGAAAAATGGAACTTTGGTAAATGGTCCTCTTAATGCGACAGTTAAGGTTGTTGCAGAATCTGAATTTTTTGTGAAGTTTGAAATTGTGCAGTACTATCAGTTCGCGGCTGCTTTGGATTTTAAAGCGACGGTAAATGCGCAATATTCCAGAATTGAGCCTTCCGAAAAAGAGGATATCTTGCCCGTTAAAACAACGGTTGTGATGAGACGGGATTCGGCCGTGCTTGATGTCACGACGGTGGTTGAAAATAATTTGCGAGATTATCGTTTAAGACTTTCTGTTCCAACGCAAGATACTGGAAATTGGTTTGCGTCGCAGGCGTTTACAATGCTGGAACGAATACCCGGCCGAGCCTTGAAAAACCAGACTTTCAAACAACTCGAGGCCGAAGTCGAAGAACAAAATTTCTCGGGAATCGCGGGAAAGTCTTCGCCGCATTCTTCGATGGCATTTCTTTCAGCGGCTGGCTTGCATGAAGTTTCATGCCCGATGGCTGATCCAGAGTGCCTTTATGTAACCATGCTTCGCGCGGTACAGCGAACGGTAGGTCAAGAAGGAGAGCCCGATGGCGAACAACTGAAAAAGCTGAAGTATCACTACGGTTATGCTTTCTTTGATGCGCCGGCAAATTATGCAGCCTTGTTTCGTCTGCAGCAATCGTTGCAGGTACCATCAGTGTTTTGTCTAAATCCTGGGATGGATCCGGTCATGAAAAAGGTGAAAGATTTTCCGCAAATAAAGGGTAATATTGTTGTTTCTTGCATCAAGCCGTCAATGGATGGAAAAAATATTATTTTGCGAATATTTAATCCATCAAAGAATAGTGAAAGCGTAACTTTTTCAAGGGCGGTATTTTTATGTGAAATGAATGAGACTGGAAAACAATCCTTACCGTTATCTGATTTTGAGGTTCTACCGCATAAAATTATAACCGTAAAGGTCGGTATAAAATAATGTCTGCTTTATGGCAGAGTGGTCTATTTAGGGGATGTTTTATGAAAATAATTAAATTTCTACCAAATCGTGTTTTGCGTCTTTATTCTGGGGGCAGTGGCATCGATCGCCTTTGTGGAAATCCAAATCCTGTGGATCGAAAATTTCCGGAAAACTGGATCGCGTCTTGTATTGAAGGAAATGGCCGAGTTTATCATTCACCGGGACATGGAATAAGTCGTTTGATTTATGAAGGCGAAGAGTTTTCTTTTCCTGATTTTTTACATCAGCATGCCGAGGAAATTTTAGGCTCGGCGCATTTGAAGAGATTTGGTGAGACGCCTGCAGTATTAACAAAAATTCTGGATTCAGCGGTGTTATTGCCATTGCAGGTGCACCCCACACGAGCGCAGGCAAAAAAATATTTTCATGTGCCTTATGGAAAAACGGAAGCGTGGGTTGTGATTGGTACTCGAACCGTAAATGGCGAAGAGCCTTATTTACTGACTGGTTTTAATGAAAGTTTCGATCACGATACGTTCTATAAAGAGTCTCTGGAAGGAAAATATTCTGCTAGTTATCACATGCTTCATAAAATCACGGTGAAACCTGGCGATGTTATTTTAATCCGTGGCGGATTGCCTCATGCTATTGGACCGGGGGTTACGATGATTGAAATTATGGAGCCGAGCGATCTGGTCATTGTCCCAGAAGTAAATTGTTTCGGAACTCTATTGAATAAAAAACAGCGTTTCGCGGCTCTGGATCCTAAAATCGCAATGTCATTTTTTAATGAAGTAGTTTATTCGAGACAGGAACAGCTGAAAAAAATAAGCCCCATGCCTGAATTATGCGAAAAAAAGGATAACGGCATGCTGAAAAAATTGATCCCTGAAAATGCTTGCGGCTTTTTTGAAGTGCGAGAATTGACGTTCAACGGGAAATGGCCTTTAAAACTGGATGGACGCTGCCAGATCGGCGTGTGCGTAGAGGGGAATTTTATGGTCGGAGAGACTTCTTTCGCACCGGGCGATTGTTTCTTAATCCCCGTGTCAATGCCGCCTTTCGAGTTTGTGGGTAAAACCAAGATGATTTTGGTTCTGCCGCCCGCTTGTACGATCGACAAATGCAGCCATTAGCCATGGTGATTTGTACTGCCTATTCTACAAATCCGACGACAATACTTGAATAAAACGTAACAAAAAAAGAGATTTTTTAAGACGTTTATCCTAAAAAGAAGCCGTTTGAATTCAATCCCAGAAAGCCGCAGAAAAACACAGAATCTAGGGGCGTTTTTGATCGATCCTAGTCCGTTGTGTTTTCGGGCGGTCTTTTTTGGCAATAATGTAATGAAGAATAAAAAGTCCGGTTTTTGGGGTTGCTGTCGTTTTAGTTCAGACAGCCTTTTCTCTCCTTTTTTACTTTGCCCTTTGTGAAACCACAGAAAAACGCAATATTTTCGATATTATGGCAGTTTTTTTTATCGGAAATAACCGTGGAAAGGTTTTGGATGAATATTCGTGTGTAAATTGTTCGCAACTAGAGTATTGAACGTAAGTGCGCTCGGTGGTTTATTTCGAGAATCTTCCCCGACCAAGACGCTGGCATAGGGATATCACTACTAAAAAAAAACGCATTTTAATTTTTTATTTTTGTTTTTCAAGTGCTATTAACCCTTTGGGGAATAGCATAAAATAATAGTTTAACTGCTTTCTTTAGGCTTAATATTTCGTAACTTGAAAAAGTAAACGCACATTTGTAATGTTAAACGCAACTTCCCTTCAAAAAAGGTGCGTTTAATTCAACAAACGATGCATTTAATTTTACCGATTTAGCAAAAACCTCTTTTTCTTATACTATAAACGTGCGTTTAATCCTATAAACTGCCTTGAAAAAAGATATATTTCTCCTGCGATCTGTACGTGTTCTTTTTTTCGGAAATACTAAACGCACACCCCTTTTTTTACGAACCTAAGATTTTTTCAGATGTTGTTTTGTTTATTGGCCAATGAGTTTTGGCACAAGTTTAACCTCCTTTGCTGGAATAAGTCTTACATCAAGTTTCTCTATAATTCCTTTTCCGTATATTCCCTCGAATAGCTTGATGGCTGGTATATTGTTCAAGCTGACTCTGTACATGCTGTTTAAGTGTGACATCGCCAATGCCACTTTTTCCTGTGTTACCATGTCCATACTCTTTCCTTTGGGAAAGATTTTGCGTAAGTTGATATGGTTGTTTTCCACGTTTGGTTTTTGCCACGATGAATATGGGTTGCAGTAAAAGATTCTCGTTCGTTGTTTTTCCGTGATAGGACTGGTTTCGAGTGCGTCAGGATTCGAGAACTCCGAACCGTTATCCGTAAGAATTATGGGAAATAACTTTTTAAATACAGACAAGGAAAGTATATTTTCAAGCATGTTGAATACGTCGATTACCGACTGTGATGTATTTGCATCACGGATAAAGGCTAACATCATTGCACAGGAGTCGAAGTTTATCGTTAAGAGCACTTTTCCGCCTTTGGTACCCTCGACACTATCCATTTCGATAAGTGGCTGGTCCGGATGGTTTTCGCGAAATTTTTTGTAGTCTTCGAACGTTCTACCGACTTTGCATTTGGGATTCACTTTGTGAACGATCCCTTTTTTGCGCCTGGATTTCATCTTTGGCGCAACTGGAAGATTGTGCTTTTTAGGAGTAATGAGAACGCCGGAATTAATGTAGGTATACAGAGTTCTCTCACAGACATTGAACGCATTTGGGATTGCAGCAATGATGTGATGAATAGACTGACCTTGTTTAAGACCAACAAGAAGAGTTGTGCTTATTCCGACACGCTCTTCCTCCGTGATCGCTGCTCCTTCCCGTGCTTCGGTAAGCAGCTTTCTGTATTTTTCATGCGCTGCTTCAGCCACATAGAATTTTTTTTTCAAAACGCACTTGTATTCTTCGCTGCAGCCATTGCACACATAAGGCGGGCACGCGAGTTTTTCGCAGATGATCTCTGTAAAATCAGGACAAACTGAATTGCAATGCTTACAACTACTGCATTTACGCTTGTTGAGCGGATTGATACACTCTGCACAAAGAAATTGACGGTTGCATTGGCTACGGTATACACAACGATTTGTCAAGCGCCCTTTCGCTCCTTTATCACTGTCGATAATATGCTTCTTCACTTCTCGCATCACTGTGGAATGCGCAACATTGAGTTTTTTTGCGATTTTTTTGAACGAGTAGTGTTCTTGCAGAGCTTTT
>JBAYAV010000195.1:0-5967 GCA_041669565.1 Lentisphaeria bacterium | reverse complement strand
GCCTTCCTATCCCTCGTTTTTGCGGTGGCTTTTGTTGGCGTTTGCCTTGCTGGTGATGTTCCCTGTTTTGAATTATTCGGGGGAACGGAAACTGCAGATTGGCGAGAATGCTTATAAAAAGGGGCTGCCTTTTGCAGAGGGAAATCTTTACGCTGCGGCAAAATCGCTGAAGACTTCTTCGGTGCCTTGGCGTTTGCTTGGTGATCTGAATATTGCGAGACATCAATTTGCTAAATCGGTGCAGTGCAATCAGGAGTTGGTGAAGCGGACTCCGCATCGCGCGTCTTCGTACTGCCGTTTGGCAAAAGTGCTGCTGTTAAATGGGCAATATGACGAGATGACGCCCGTGTTAGAAAAAGCTGAAAAGTGGTATCCGGGCAGCAGTGAATTATATATCATGCGCGCGATGCAGCAGATTGCGCCGGAAATCAGGAAGAATGCTATGCCGGAATTTCGACAACGGGAGCTCCTCTTGGAGCTGTCGTATCTGCGGGGAGAAATATCGGCTTCGTCAACGGGTGTCGAAATTTCTTTGAGGCCGCAGGAATTCAGCTCATTTTATTTGTCTGGGGATATGATTCGGCAATTGAATGATTGTCAGTTGACCTATCATGATCAGCGCCCCATTTTATTTAAAGGAATGTGAAAAATGGAATCTCCAAATCCGTGTTTTGGAATTGCAATTATTTTGTCGGGTCCCAGTGGTGTTGGAAAATCGACGGTCTGTCATCGGGTTTTTGAACAGATGCCGCAGGCGGGGTTTTCAATTTCGTGTACGACACGACAACCGCGGGTGGGTGAAAAAGATGGCGTGGATTATTATTTTTTAACGAAAGATGCGTTTTTTCAACATCGCGACAAGGACGATTTTTTGGAATATGCGGAAGTCCATGGCAATTTTTATGGCACACTGCGCAGCCAGGTGGAGCCACTCGTTTTTCAGAATAAAAATGTTGTTTTGGATATCGATGTGCAGGGGGCGCGGAAAGTATGGCAAAATGTGAAGGGAACTGCATTGGAACCGCATTGTGTGAGTGTTTTTTTAGGGCCACCATCTTTGGTTGAATTAGAGCGTCGTTTGCGTGGTCGGAAAACGGATGCGGAGGATGTTATAGAGCGTCGTCTTGCAAAAGCCTCGGAAGAGATGTCGGCCTGGCGTTCCTATGATTATGTTTTAGTGAATAAAGATGTGGAAGGTACGGCCCAGCAGCTAATGGCCATATTGATATCGGAAGTGTTGAAGACTTCGCGATGCCATGATGCGCCTTGGAAATAATTTTGTGTTTGTTGTCTGAAATTGTTTTTTAGAAGTTTACTGGTCGTTTGTTAAATAAAGGAATCTCAAAATGTATTTTACAGGTTTTGCAGATGAAGCATCGCAGGATATTGATCTTCAAATTAAGGCCACGCTAGCATTGGGGTGGAAAAATATTGAAACGCGGGCATTATACGGAAAAAATTTAGCATTTCTTTCGGATAAGGAGTTTGAGGATGCTGAAGAGAAGCTTGAAAAATCGGGCATCCATTTTAATTGCTATGGCAGTGGTATTGGCAATTGGGCAAAGCCCATTGCCGAGAGCCCGGAATCCAGCTATGAAGAATTTAGAAAAGCGATTCCGCGGATGCAGAAATTGGGAATATCGATGGTTCGCATGATGAGTTTTAATGTGGCTGATGACCAGAAGGAAAATGCCTGGCAGTATGAAGATGAGGCCATAAAGCGCGTGAAAGTTATTGTGAAAATGGCGGAAGACGCGGGAATTCTGTGCGTGCATGAAAATTGTATGAACTGGGGCGGGCTGTCTTATGAGCATACCCTGAAGTTGTGCGAAAAAATCAAATCGCCTAATTTTAAACTTGTTTTTGATACAGGAAACCCCGTCTTCAATATTGATTATAGTGGTGCTGGAGCGCATAAGAAACGCCAAAGCGCGTGGGAATTTTATCAAAATGTGAAAGACTTTATCGCTTATATCCACATTAAAGATGGTACGTTTGTCGAAGAAACGGGCCAGTCTGTTTTTCTGTTTCCGGATGAGGGTGATGCACAGGTATCAAAAATTCTTACCGATGTGTTTAACAAGGGTTACGATGGCGGAATTTCGATTGAGCCGCATATGAAAACGGTTTTTCATGATAAGAAAAAGATGACGCCTGAATTTGAAAAAGAATGCTATGATAATTATGTGGAGTATGGCCGTCGCGTTGAAAAAATAGTGACCGCCATAAAAAATAAATTGGGAAAATAAGACACGCAGTTTCCGTTTCCTGCTAGTGAACTGCGTGGGGTGTCTGACAAAAAAATATGTGCTGTGGTTTCATGGGACGCCGTGTTTCGATATGTGAGATGATCGACGGATTGTTTTGCTTGAAAAGAGAAAAAGAGTGAGTTCAAAAATTTATGAAATGTCTTAAAATAAAAGGGCCGGTTCGTGTCCATGGAGAAATAACCGTAAATGGGAATAAGAATGCGGCATTGCCTATGATTGCCGCGGTTATGCTGACCGATGAACCCGTTGTTTTGCATAATGTTCCGGATATTCTAGATGTACAGAATATGCTGAAAATTGCTGGCGAAATAGGCGCAGAGTACACCTTCCAAGATAACAATCTTAGAATCCATACCCCAAAAATTATCAACTCGGCCCTAAGCCGGAAGGCGTGTTCTGCATTGCGGGCATCCTTTTTATATGCGGGGCCGCTGGCGGTGCGCTGTGGAAAATCCACCATCTATCCGCCGGGTGGGGATGTGATAGGGCATCGTCGTCTGGATACGCATTTCTATGGTTTGCAGAAGCTGGGTATCGCGTTGAATTACACACCAGATTTTTATGAATTCGGATGCAAAAATCGTCCCGTTGCTTCGGATATCTTTTTAGATGAGGCCAGTGTTACGGCAACGGAACATATCATGATTACAGCTGTACTGGCAAAGGGACAGACGATTATTCGAAATGCCGCCAGTGAACCGCATGTAACACAACTGGGTGAGCTGCTGAACGCGATGGGCGCTAAAATCTCTGGTCTGGAAACAAATCAATTGACGATTGATGGTGTGGAAAAATTGCATGGCACAGAATTTACAGTCGGCGGAGACCATATTACGGCGGCCAGCTATTTGGCTTTAGCAGCGGCAACCGGCGGGGAAATTGTTATCCATGGCGAAATAAAGCCCCATGATTATTGGATGATCCGGCGTGTTTTTGAGCGTTTTGGGGTGAATTTTACGGTAACACCGGGTAGTATCCGGATGAATGCTGAGGGCAAATTTAAGGTCCGGACGGATTTTGGCAATGCAATTCCTACCATTTCGGATGGCCCGTGGCCACAATTTCCCAGTGATATGATGAGTTGTATTGTTTCGCTTGCGACACAGGTGGATGGGACGGTGCTGTTTTTTGAAAAGATGTTTGAAAGTCGTCTTTATTTTGTGGATAAATTAATATCGATGGGGGCGAATGCCGTGGTTTGTGATCCGCATCGGGTGGTTATTTCCGGTCCCACTTCGCTTCATGGAATTGAAATGACCAGCCCGGATATTCGTGCGGGGATGGCGATGATTATAGCGGCTTGCTGTGCAAAAGGGACGTCGTTGATTCGCAATGCGGATATGGTTTGTCGTGGGTATGGAAATCTTATTGAGAAGCTTCGGCAGCTTGGGGTCTCGGTGGAGGAAGAAGAAATATAATGTTGTTGCTGTTTGGGAATGAAATTCAAGAATGAAAAGGGGTGTGATGAATTTGCATCGTTGTTTTCTGGGAAGAGTATAAGAATGATCCATAGCAGGGAACGATTTTGTGAAAGGGTGTTATGTTATTGGAAGGTGACTTTTTATAACAATAGCGTCGATGGGTATAATGTTTTATGTATTTCCACTTATTAAAAAAAATAATAAATGATATCCTGACGGAAGAATTCCATGGTTTAACCTGGGAAGAAAAGCAGGAGTTTTTGGCAAAGGTGGTGGCAAAAGAGAAGATGCCCATTTTGAAATTCATGTGTTGGCATCAGTTGAATATGATTCATGCCGGTTTGGGCATTGTGTCGGTGTTTTCGCCGAGCACGGTTGAAGAGCTGCAAAAAGTAATTTCGTTTAGCAATGAATTTTCTTTGCCGTTATATCCAGTTGGGCTCGGCAGTAACTTATTGGGCTCCGATTTGGATTGTGGGGTTCTTGTTCTCAATTTATCTCATCTTCACTATAAAATTTCGCATCCGCTTCCGAAGGAGCAACTACGCATTTCTTGCGCGGAGAGTTTGCCACGATTGGCGCATCAATTATTATCGCTTGGTCTTGGTGGCCTGGCACCGCTTTCCGGGATTCCGGCCGCACTCGGTGGTGCGCTGCGGATGAATGCGGGGGCAAATGGAACACATGTGGGCGAATTTGTCCAGGCTGTTTATGGGTTTAATTTATTGGATGGCACAGAGTATTGTGGCAAGTTTTCCGACAAAGATTGGGCGTATCGGCAGTCACCGATTCCAAAAAATATTCTAATTACGGCTGCGGATTTATTGTTTTTTAAGAGAAATCCCACCGAAGAAAAAGCGGCCATACAAAAAGAGCATATGCGGCGCATTGGTTGTACGCCGAAGGGGCATTCCGCGGGGAGTGTTTTTCGTAATCCGTCTTCTTGTCCGGCTGGTAAATTATTAGAGGACAGCGGATGTAAAGAACTGCCGCCTTGCGGCGTCTTCCAGGTGAGTCCGGAACATGCAAACTGGATTGTAAATTACAGTGGGAAACCCGGTCGAACTGAGGATGCCCGAAAGCTGGTAAAACAGATGCAAAAACGCGTTGCTGATAAATACCAGATTCAGTTACAGCTAGAATGGCAATTTGTTCCACAGGCGGAAGGCAATGCTTTTTAGGGCATTTCGGATTTTGCAATGACGCCGCAGTCTGCGCTTTTATCGTCAGCCCAATAAAAAGCGCATAAAATTTCTGTTTAACAAGGAAAGAAAAAAAGGAGAGACCAAAATGACAAAAAAATTATGGACATTATTTTTAAGTAGCTTTTTGTGGTGCTGTTTTGCTTTTGGTGGCTCGGACTCGATTTCGGGGCAGACGTTGTCGGAACAATACAACGCGATGCAGGACCTTGAAAATCAGGGTAATTATAAGGAGGCGGTTGCAAAAGGAGAAAAAATTCTTCAAAATAAAGAATGCAACGGAGATATGATTTGTAATACCCTGACTCGCTTGCAGTGGAATTTACAAAAAATCAATGAGTATTCCAAGATTGATTCTTATGAAAAATCGATTTTAAAATTACATCCGGGAGATTGGGAAGTCTTATGGGGATTAGCCCGCTCCTATGAAGGACTTCAGTATTACGGCTTTATCATTGCCGGAGAATTTCAACGTGGTCCTCATCGGGGAAATGGTGGCAAGTATATCAATGTTCAGGAGCGGGATCAGCGTCAGCGGCTGAACTGGCTTTATCAGGCTTGGAAAATTGCCAATAACAAAACATTTGTGACGTCCTCGGAAAAAAATAATTACGCGTCCTTTTTTGCTTATTTTGCGGTAACGCTATTCCAGCAGCAGCTTTGGAAAATGCAGCGTCTTACCAATTTGGCCGTTGTGCCGGACTTGCAATCCGGTGAAAATGAATCGTCCTTTTTTCAGGTGGGGGCACCCGTTGACAAGGATGGAAAACCTATTTTTTTCGCTATCCCAAAGTCGTTTGATGCGGCCAAAAGCGATGGCGAACGCGTGCGTTTTTTATGGGCTGAAGCAGCCAAAGTCAATAAAAATTGGGCGCAATCGGAATTGAGTTTTCGAGCGAGAAAAAGTAAAGAGTACTACAGTGTTGAAACATTGAGGCGGACTTTCTTTTATCAGCAAAAACAGAATTCTGCATCGCTGGATTATTTAAAACAGCTGGAGTTGCTAAAGGATCATGAAACGATTGCGCATTTGGCTAATGGAATTCAGCGTTTTACTCTGCCGGATGAGTTTGC
>JBAYAV010000194.1:0-6003 GCA_041669565.1 Lentisphaeria bacterium | reverse complement strand
TGGAAAATTATCTATGTTATTTCTGGGCATGGAGAGAAAATTATCAATGACCGGAAATATCCAATGTCCGCTGGTAGTCTTTTTGTTATTCATCCAGAGGATAAAACGACTTTCAATATTGAGTCTGAATCTATTGATATTTACAATATTTTATTCATGCCTGGATTGATCCGTAACGAAATAAAAGAATTAAAAAGTGATTTTGATTTTTTTGCTATATTTGATCATGATTTTCAAAAAGTTTCTTATGAATATCGAGAAATGCTTTATGTTCTGGACTCCAGTAAAGAAACGGAGCAGTTAATCAAAAAAATAGAGAAAGAATACCGACAGGAAGCTCCAAATTATCGTAATATGATTAAATTATACTTGCAGGCGCTGCTTATTAATATTAGTCGACTGAGTTCAAATAAAGTAGTCAAAGGGAAGAAGAAAAATGTTGTACGGTATATTGAACATATAATTGAAGAACATTTTCCGGAGGAATTCGATTTATCTAAGCTGACGGAACAAGTTGGATTAACGAAGAGCCATATGTGCCGATTATTTAAAGAGATTAACGGCAAAACTATTATGACTAGATTGCTGGAAAGACGCTTAGTCGAAGCAGAAAAAATGCTTAAAAGCAGCAAGTTGAATATTTCAGAAATATGTTTCCGTTGTGGATTTAATAACCTGAGTTATTTTTATCGTGCCTTTACGGTTAAATATGGCGTTAATCCAGGAACTTTCAAAAAAAGTTTTGCACTGTATTGATTTTTTTGCCAAAAATCTTTTCTATTGCAACCCACTTCAAGCAACCATTATTTTGCGCGCTATACTATAAACTATTGCTGTTAACAATATTTAAGGTATACGGGGTATAAAATAATGATTCATAATGTAACACTTGAAGTTAGTCTTAAACCATTTTGGGATTTGTCCGATGAGGGAATCCGTGCGGTTTGCGAAAAAATTTATTTACAATGGCAACCATTGATAAAAAATATAGAAATAATTTCTATTTTATTATGGACTGCGGATGGTTCCGAAATTCTTGAATATAAAGGGAATCTTGACGATAAGTTTGAATGGGCAAAATATATTGGGGTCGCGAACCCGGAAGTATATGGCAATATTCCAGATCTTCCCCAAGATCAACTATGCATACATTATTGTCCGCGCTTGTACCGAAAAGCGCCTCCCGAATATACCTATAGAGACTTAAAACGAGTCCTTGATACCATGCGAACGGTTTTTGCGGAGAAAGGTAGAGTTATTCGCTTAGGAACAACATTTGATCCGGGGCCGGAATTTGCGGTATCACCTTTTAAATATAAGAATCACCAAGAAATCTGCTTGGCAGATACCTTGGGAACCGGCAAAGAACTTAAGAGTTTTATTTGTTGTTATGCTGAGCTGGATGCAGACTCCGTTGCTTATGCTGGGTTTCCTGATGGAATCAAGCAGGGAACATCTTTTGGTAAGTTCTTGGGACGACAGACGAAACACTTTTGCAAGGATATGGGATTTGACTATATCTGGCTTTCGAACGGTTTGGGATTTGGATTGGAGACCTGGGGTGTTTGTGGGGCTATTTTTGATGGCGAAAAATTCGACAATACCGCTTGCCAAAATATAAAAGATAAAATTTTCAAGTTCTGGACTGAACTCCGAAAAGAATTACCGGATATGCCAATCGAAACTCGTGGAACCAATCTTTCAACAGGCATGGATTTGTCTTCGGATGCTGTTCCATTGCGTGAAGTCTATCAGAATGTTCCCGGTATTAAACCGCCGCCGAATTCGCCGTGGGCGGCATTGAATGGCGATTTCGGTATGGAACTGGCCGGCTGGATGTCTCACATCGCCAAGTTGCCTTCAAATACCGGATATCCATTTCGTTTTTATACTCATGATCCATGGTTTATAAATAGCCCATGGCTTGATCGCTACGGCAAAAATCCGCATGATATTTATATGCCTTTAGCGATTGCTAGACTTGATGAAAACGAAAAAATTATGGGCCCTGACAGTATTAGCTTTCTCTCAATTGATAATTCTTATGGCGATATGCCGGAACAAGTGCCGGACGAAGTTATTCCACATATTAAAGCCGCCTTGAAATCTGCTCCAGATATGGCTGGACCCATTGTCTGGCTCTATCCATTTGATGAATATCACGACATGACATTTTCCGGTGAAAATATCGAGGAAGTATTCTTTGGGGACTGGTTTATGCGGACAGCGATTAATACTGGATTTCAACTTAATACTGTAGTCAGTAGCAATAATTTCAATGGGATATCCAAGGGAAATGTTGTCGTAACTCCTACCGCGATTACGAGAAACAAAAAAGCCTTTGAGCTATTGATAACGTTTATTGAAGATGGCGGCAAGGTTCTATTCTATGGCCCCGTTACAGATGTAAAATTGTTGGATTTGCTCGGGTTAAAAACATCGGAAGCTATTGAAGGAGAACTGGAGGCTGTCATAAATGGAAAAAGTAAATTGATAAAGCATAATTCGACATATAGTGGTGGTGTTATCAATACCATAAAGGCAAAAGATGATGTAGAAGTGATTGCTTCAGTGCAAGATAAAGTGATTGCCTTGAAACGCTCCAATATAGCTTGGGTGCGAGGAACGAATTCTTTTGAAATTCAGAAAAATGGCAGATACCCTGAAATGTATGATAGAAACAAGTATTTTTACCCTGAAAGCTTGATGCGTATTTTAGTGGGCAAACTCGGATATGTTTGTGAATTTGATAAATATTCCCAAGAACAAGCAGACCCGGTTATTGTGACGAATTACAATGCCAATGCATTATATTTGTCTTCCTATGTGCCGGACCTTAATACTACAGAACGTTTGAAATTTCCCGAAGGAGCGCCAGTTTTTGTTGAGACTGAGACAATCATTGAAGACGGCCTTTCCGTTTATCATTTTCCAAAAGCGGAACATCTGGAATGCCGGGTGTTTGTTGAGATGGAAGACGGTGCCGTCAAATGTAAGGAATTTTGTTTGACGACTCCTGAAGTTAAACGTCGTTTAGAAGTGCAAGGTTTGAAAAACGCAACGGTCCGTTTTCGTCCTGAAACGGGATATGAGGATAAGACAAAAGTTTTGCGGAATCCGAAAGGTGCTCCTTTCACGAAAGGTGATTTTCTTGAACCGGAAAAAGAAAATGGCTTTGCTGGAACGGTATTAATGTATCGTAATGTAACAGGTAAAATTTTAATATCATGGTAGATAAAATGAAGATTGACAGAAGAAAACCGTTAGCGGCAAATGTCGGAGTATTTGGAGTAGGACTAGACACTTATTGGGATCAGTTTGAAGGTCTGTATGAAATTATGCTGGAGAAGATGAAAATCTTCAATGCTAAATTGAAAAAGCATTCGATAACGGTATTTGACTTCGGCATTATTGATAATGCAGAAAAGGCCTATGAAGTTTTGCCAAAGCTCAAGGCCGCTGATCTTGATTTACTGTTTATTGATATGGTTACTTATGCCACTAGTTCGACTTTTGGTATCGTTGCTCGTGAATTGAACATACCAATGGTGCTCGTTGTTTTGCAACCGTTAATTGCATTAGATTATGCAAATGCGACCACATTTATGCAACTTTGTAATGATGATTGCTGTTCTGTGCCGGAATTTACTGGTGTTGCTGTCAGAATGGGCAGAAAAGCTCCGCCAGTTATTCTTGGAATGCTTGAAAATGACGCTCCGGTGGATGCGGAAATAGCTGAATGGTGTTCCATTGCGAATGTTCTCCATGATTTAAAACGGGCGAGAATCGGGCATATGGGGCATGTTCTTGAAGCCATGCTCGATATGCAGACCGACCCTACCGCAATTACTGCAGAATTTGGCTGTCATGTAGTCCAATGCGAACCCGATGAAATAATGAGATACTTCAAGATTTTAGATGATTCAACGACTGAAGTTATTGAAATGAAGAATAAAATTTTAAGTTTCTTTGATACCCCGAATCCTGTGTCTGATCCGCTGACAACGAAGCTTACAGATGAAGATTTGAGCAAAGCCGCACGTGCCGCAGTTGCTTTGGAAAAATTCATTATAAACAAAAAACTTGATGGCTTAGCATATTATTACGAAGCCGAACCCGGCTCCGAAATGCGCACGCTTGTAACGAACTTCATTGTAGGAAATTCCCTGCTTACCGCCGCCGGATTTCCCATGTGCGGTGAATTCGACATCAAAACCTGTATCGCGATGATGATTTTTGACAGATTGGATATCGGTGGTAGCTTTGCGGAGTTCCATCCCATTGACTTTCAACGTGACACTGTGCTGGTCGGACATGACGGGCCACATCATTTGAATATTGCTCAAAATAAACCCGTAATAAGAAGTCTGGGGAAATATCATGGTAAACCCGGAACAGGAGCTGGAGTTGAATTTAATATAAAGGTGGGGCCAATCACGATATTGAGTATAAGCGTAAAAGCCGATGGCAAATTTAAATTTATTATCGCCGAGGGCGAATCAATGGAGGGGCCGATCCCACCGACTGGCAATACGAGTACTCATGGGAAATTCGCTCCGGACGTGCGTACTTTTCTGAAGCGTTGGGCGGCTGAAGGCCCGACACATCATTTTGCATTAGGAATCGGACATCATGCCGAAACGATTAAAAAACTTGCTGATTGTATGAATATTGAATCCGCAATAATAGCATCACGATAATTGAGGCGTTCACCAGAATCTGTTGTGGGTGTATATTGAATTCTTTTAAAATTTGTATATCTCTTTTGACACGAGGAAATATATAAGGACGTTAAAATAAAAAACCCAAGCTGTTAATGATAAACAGCTTGGGTTTAATTTTAGGTTCGATATTGGCGGAGAGACTGGGATTCGAACCCAGGGTACAGAAAACTGTACAACGGTTTTCGAGACCGTCCCATTCGACCGCTCTGGCATCTCTCCGTCGAAAATGGTGTTTTTGAATTTTTTATAAGATAATTGTTGAACCGTAAAACGCAAGTAAAGAACCCCTAATTGCCGGAAGAAAGCGAGCAATTATTTTTTAATTTAATCGGTAAAGAAGCGAAAATAGCCGGGTATTCTAAAAAAGTTCATCTTTTCACCTAAAAAAAACGAAAAACAGGAACTTTGAAGTAGGAGCTTTGTCGAAAAAAAAGTTATCTAAATTTTACGTTCTTTCAGGATTATAGATAAAAAGGAGAAAAGAAGCATGATCAAAGTGATTGACGCACAAAAGAGATTTGGCCCAACTCTGGCGGTGGACCACGTGTCATTCGAGGTCAAAGCCGGGGAAGTGCTTGGTTTTTTGGGCCCGAATGGGGCCGGTAAATCAACAACAATGCGCATGATAACGGGCTATATCCCATTGTCGGGCGGAAAAATTGAAGTCGGTAATTGTGACATCGAAGAGGATCCTATTGGGTGCAAAAAACAAATAGGGTATCTACCAGAGAACGCGCCGTCGTATCCCGAGATGACGGTAGTGGGTTTTTTAAATTTTGTTGCGGAAATCCGTGGATATCATGGTTTAGAAAAACAGAAAAGAATGGAAGAGGCGATAAAGACCTGCCACTTAGAGCATGTTCGAAAGCAGATTATTGATACTTTGTCGAAGGGCTTTAAACATCGTGTTTGTTTCGCGCAGGCCATTTTGCACAATCCGGATGTCCTTATTTTAGATGAGCCGACCGATGGTCTGGATCCGAATCAAAAGCATGAAATGCGGGAACTGATTAAAGAAATGGGCAAGACCAAAGCCATTATTGTTTCGACCCATATTTTGGAAGAAGTGGAAGCTATTTGTACCCGCGTCATTATTATTGATCAGGGAAAGTTGGTCTTTAACGGCACGCCAATGAATTTATTAGCGCAGTCACCAGAATTTGGCCGCGTCCAGATCCGCATTCATTGCGTTGGATTTAAAAAGATAAAATCAAGACTTTGCGAAGAGGACTTTGTGAAAGATATACGAAAAGTTTCCGAAGTGGACAATAGCTGCGAG
>JBAYAV010000193.1:0-6011 GCA_041669565.1 Lentisphaeria bacterium | reverse complement strand
TCGCATTTTTTTGTTCGAAAACTTATGCCGGGAGGGCATAAGTTCCCGCGGTTGATTCTTCTTTACTAATTCTTCTATCCTCATACCCACTGGTTAGGCAAATATGAGTTTGAACTACACTTACTGGGAAGTAAGCATAATTACGTTGCAGTTGCCAAAGAGCACACGACAGTCAAAAAGACTGCGTAAAAATTATAAAAAAGGATATTCTGCTTAAAAATAAAAAAAAATAACAAAGGACAAAGTCAAAACAAATATTTTATTTTTTCTTTTCTCTTAGAATAAATTCTTTCCATATTTTACAAAATATGCAGCCGTTAAAACAAGTTTCAAAAGCTGCAAAAAGCCACCTTTCAACGAAGTGAAAGCGAAGCAAATACCATTCGTTCATTCTTGTAATTGATCGGCTGTTAATATACATCGATTATCTTTATTTTTCAAGTCATGTTTTAACAAAACATCATCTTTTTTGATTTTTTTTGAAAAAAATGAAGACACACTTAAACGGTGAATCAGCAAGTACGGAATAATCGTTTCATTTTGAACCATCCTATTATTAAGCCTGTCAAGAATAATATCCGCAGCTTTTTGGGCCAATACGGAATAATTCTGAGTTATTGTTGTTTGTGGAGGGATGCCATAGCGTGAAAAAAATATTTGTTCGGACGATATCAGCGACACGTCTTCGGGTATTTTTTTATGGAACAGATTCAGCGCATACGTTGAAATAATACCGCCATTTCCGCCGGGGCAAAACAATCCATTCACATTTTGCTGCAGCAGCAAACCGATATTTTCCAAATATTGTTCATCGCTGCTGAATTTTATAAACGGGTCCGTCGGCTGCAAATCATGTTTTTTAAAGGCTGTTTGGATTCCCTCGTATCTCAGATCCGCATTCCCCGTACCAGGTGCTCCATGAATAATACAGCCAATTTTATCACGACCAGCCTTCAATAGTTCATGAATTGCCAACGCCATCCCCTGAAACTCATCCGATCGTACAACAAATACATTCTTGGACTGAAAATCAGACTTTCGATCCAGCAAAATCAGCGGCACTGCAAAACGATCATCCCAATGCTGAAAATCTTTGGATTCAGCACCAATCGCAATCGCGGCACAAAACTGAATTCTATCGAGACGCTCTAAATTGTCCATCGGCAAAATTTCAATCCGGAACCCCAACTCCGGCAATGTTACGGTTAACGCCATCAACAGCATCTCCACACAACAATGAGGCTGATTTTCCGAATGATATGGTATAATTAAAACAATGTTACGCTGCTTCGTAGATAAACGCGGATGATAATTATACTCCTTCGCAATCTTAAAAACACGCTCGCGAACCGCATCACTTATATTCGGATAATGACTAAAAACCCGCGATACCGTCGCCGTCGAAACATTTGCTAATTTTGCTAATTCTTGTATCTTCATTTACTTTTCCTTGTTTAATGATCCATTTTCAATATAGCACAAATTTCAATGAAAACAACAACTATTTGTATCTCTTTTACACAATAAAAAATATGCACAAAAGAATGTATCAGAATTGATTTTTCCCATTCTGGATATAAATTTAGGTAGATCGTTTTAGTCTTTATTATTAAATCAATATTTTATTATTTCACCTCCTCATAATAGACCTTTATGGAAAACCATTTCACCCTCCGGATAGCACAGCTTGATTTAGCGCGGCAAAAAGAAACGCCAGAATTTATCCGTGAATTTGTTACCACGATGGCGGACTGTGGTTATACGTCTATTTTACTTTATTTAGAAGACCGCATTCGCACCGCGTCCTATCCGTATTCTAGCGATGAGGATAGCTACACCCCGGATCAGATTCGCGCTTTAGTTACCTTTGCACAAGAGAAAAACATCGAGCTCATTCCCTGTGTATCGACATTAGGGCATGCGGAGCGTTTTCTAAGGCATCCTGAATTAGCGGCTCTAGCCGAAGTCCGCGGCGATATGCTCGACCGATTCAAGGGCAAAGCGAAAAAAACTTTTTGCATAAGCAATCCGGATTTTTACAGCTTTATAGAGAAATATCTCAGCGAAGTAGCGGCGCTTTTTCCTTCCCAATATTTTCACATTGGTTTAGATGAATTTTGGGACTTTAATCTATGCCCTCTCTGCCGAAAAAAGATGAAAACGTGGCAGCAAGAAGGGAATGCCTTTTTAAAACACATTGGCACGATTCGTGAGATCATGGCACGTTCCGGCAAGCGTGTGATGATGTGGTCCGATATGTTTGAATACTATCCTGATATTTTTCCACAAGTGCCCAACGATATTATTATGATCGACTGGCTTTATCAGCAGGATGTCCGGTTTTACTTAGATCATTTATTTGATCTGACGATTGAGGATCGTTTCAATGCAAACAAAGCCAATGGTTTTGACACGATCATTGCCCCCAATGACATGAGTTTATCCTGCGGGCGCACCTATCTAGAATATGCGCGAGAGGCAAAGCCTTTTGGTTTTTTTATGACGGGATGGGAAAAAACCGACACGTTTTACTATCACACCTTCCCCATTTATGTTTATGCCGGTTATCTTTCTCAAAACTATAATGATGATAATGCCTTTGAGGCGATGATGCAGCAGCTTTTTCAAACCAATGACACAATATTAAGTGCAATTCTACGCCAGGTTTTAAATACTGGGTTTTTGCGGCACTTTTCTTCTATTTCCGAAAACACCCTCTTTACCCGCGACTTTTTTGGACTACCGTACCCAGAAATAGAAACAACCAAAACTGAGATTGTCATTCTTTCGGGTTACAGCGACAAAATTAAAACAGAGCTTGGGCAACGCATTATTGCAGATACCCTGAATGCATTGGAAGAAAAACTTCTCTCATTTAAATTTAAAAAGCTTTTTCAGGAGGCGTTAGATCATACCTGCTCCGACCCACTTCTAAAAAGCATAAACAGGGTTAAATCTGATTTATCCGATTGGCTTACGCAACAGGAGCTGCATTGGAGTCAATGGCGTTCCGGCATTCTTCCAAACATTTTTGCCTTATCGCGGCAAAAGCTGATGCATCATTTAAATGATTTTATTAAGATGCTTTTAACAAATTCCTTTTGCAAGCTGCTATTCTGCCTGCCAGATGGATACGGCATTGAGAGTTGCTCGTTAGAAGTACTTGTTAACGGCGAGTGGCGACAATTTGGCGGAAAAATATACAAAGCCGACAGTGAAAAAACGGCTCTATTTTATCGCTTTGTCGTTGCCCCCCTCAGCATAAGCGAAACGCCCGACGCCTTGCGCATTACTGCCTCTGGAATGGGGGGATTCGGACTTTGTTACGTAGAGATACGACTTGAGGGTAAACGTTACATTCCCAAGAGCATTCTAGAGACATCAGGGAAAATAAGCAACGAGAAATATCTTTTACAGGAAAATGCCAATTTTACGTGGTTCGGGTCGCAATCCACACGCAAAGACTACTTCGATTCCAAACGTTCTGAAAAGAAACACTCCGTGACAATAAATCTAAAAAGATTTAAGCAAAACAAAAAATTAGGAAGCAGATTATGAGTAAGTCGTTCCCCCCGGAAATTTTATTTGCCTATCCGAATTGGAAAAGGAAGGCCCTAACATTCAGTTATGATGATGGTGTAACTGATGATCGCAGATTAGTCTCCATTTTCAACAAATACAATATGAAAGCCACCTTTAATTTAAATGGTGGCCGATGTGGAAGCAATGAAAGATTTATCACATTAGAAGAAATAAAATCTCTCTATGAAGGGCATGAAATTGCAGGCCACAGTTTGAACCATCCCCACATGGAACAATTATCCAAACAAAACCAGCTGCAAGAAATTTCAAAAGATAAATCCGTATTAGAGGACGCCTCATCCCAAATCATAACCGGTTTTGCCTATCCATTTGGTACTTATTCGGAAGATACAATTGAGGCCTTAGAAGAAAATAACATCGTCTATGCCAGGACAATAAAGTCGACCTTTCGCTATAGCCTGCCTGTCCATTTTCTCAAATGGCATCCCACCGCGCATCATTCTCAAAACATTGCCGAACTGGGCAAAAAATATATCCCTTATCAGGGGTCGGGCGGAAATCTGACGATTCTCTACATATGGGGCCACAGCTTCGAGTTTGGACGTAATAACAGCTGGGATATCATCGAAAATTTTTGCTCGTTAATGGCCAACAAGGAAGACATTTGGTACGTCACGAATGGCGATTTCGTAGAATACATGACAGCACTTCAAAAAGTCCGGACAAACATAAATTCTACTCTTATTGAAAACACATCTTCGATCAATCTTTATCTATATTCTTCGGACAATGACAGATGGATGCTAGCTCCCGGCGAAACGCTGAACACAGAAACAAAAACGATAAGAAAGCCGCAAATAATTTCTAAAATTACACCCGCACATCAGGGAAGCGGAAAAAAGGAGAGCTTTTTAACCTATCCGAACGGGCTTCGCAAAGCCCTCACGTTCAGCTATGATGATGGTCGCGCTGATGACGACAGACTTCTTGCAATCTTTAACAACTACGGGATGAAAGGCACATTTAATCTCAATGGTTCCAAAATCAATCCAGTCGAAGGCAATGAATATATCCAAAAATACACCGGTCACGAAATTTCTACACACGGTTTCAAGCATCGGACATTTCGGAGTGTTCCACCTGCAAAAATCCTCGAAGATCTTTATCAGGATCGTTTGACACTAGAAAAATATACCGCCAGCATTATTGACGGGAATGCCCTCCCGAATGGCACGAACAGTTCGTTTAGCTGCGATATTAAAAATATATTAAAAAGCTGTGGGATTCTTTATTCCAGGGGAACCCTTAGTACGTTGAGTTTTGATCTTCCCATCGACTTCATTCCATGGGAGCCAACGGCCCACCATCAGCAGCAGGGCGATCTCTGCGAAATCGGAACTAAATTCCTTGATTTAGAAGTCAATGGTGCCCCGAAAGTATGCTATATCTGGGGGCACAGCTACGAGTTCGGCAATCAGAATAATTGGGAAATCATGGAAAATTTCTGCAATTTGATGGCAAAAAAACAAGATATATGGTATGCCACAAATGGTGAAATCGCACGCTATATCCTCGCTGCCAGAAAACTTATTTGGAGTCAAGACAAATCGATGGTCTATAACCCGACGTCCACCACAATCTGGTATTTCATAAATGGGACGCTCAAAACCATCGCTCCCGGACGCACGTCATTCCAATAAAGCGACAAAGCCGAAAAAAAACTTTAGAAAATCCTTTCCCTTGCTGGCGGCTTGGAAAAGGATCAAAAAAACTACGACAGGATCCAAACTATTATAAAACGCAAAAAAAACGTCTTACGACAAGGAAATCCTGAATTTATTATAAAAGCGGTAAAAGAGAAAGACCTCTTCTCTTTTACCGCAATTTAGAGGAGGATATAAATGTTTACAGACAAAATCAAAGAACTTCAAAAAATTATTGACGGAAGTTCAAAAATTGTTTTTTTTGGCGGTGCCGGCGTCTCAACGGAAAGCGGCATTCCCGATTTTAGAAGTCAAGACGGGTTATATCGACAGCAGTGGAGCTATCCACCCGAAACCATTATCAGCCATAGTTTCTTTACTCAGCACCCAAAAGACTTTTATCGATTTTACACACAAAAAATGATTGCCCTTGATGCAATGCCAAATCCGGCACATTTGAAACTTTCCGAACTTGAAAAAGCCGGCAAGCTCAAAAGCGTCGTAACTCAAAACATCGATGGCCTACATCAAAAGGCCGGTAGCAAACGAGTCTGGGAACTCCACGGCTCCGTTCTACGCAACTATTGCCAAAAATGCGGAGCATTCTATAGCGCGGAGGACATTGTCAAGATGTGCAATTGCGGAGGAGCGCTCACAAACCAGCCCGGCATTCACGCCGATTGCAATATACCATTATGCACCCATAAAGACGGCTCTCAAACATGCGGCGGAATGATAAAACCCGATGTTGTCCTCTATGAAGAG
>JBAYAV010000192.1:0-6019 GCA_041669565.1 Lentisphaeria bacterium | reverse complement strand
GGACCTGAAAAATAAAAATATCCATCTTTTTTTTCTAAAATATAAGGGGAAAAAATCCGGATAAAAATTGCACAATACAATAACTCAGAATGCAAAAAAAACAACTCCCATTCACAGGAAATACAAGATTAAACTTCTTTCGATTACCCGCCCCATATTTTTAAAAAGAAAAATAATCTATGTTTATGCAAAATAAAAAAAACAGCAAAAAAAATTCAAAATAGTCCTCTTTCTGTTTTGACGCAGCTGTTTTTTAGCCTTCTTATTCACATTTACCATACATCAATGCTATATTAAGCATGTGTCTGCTTCTTTTGCCAATAAGATCTTTATATTGCATTCACCTCAAATTGCCGAAAAAGCTAAAGGAATACAATCTATATATATTTTAATAAGTTATACCAATTATTATTCAACCTAAAAAAGGAGTTTTTATGACCAAGGCCCAATTTTCATCCTTGCCCGTTATCATCCTAGCTATTTTATTCTGCGGAAGTTTTTACTTTTGGAATTTTTGCCGCATCGAGCCGGACAATGGCGAAATAGCCATCCTAATCAAAAAAACTGGCAAGACACTGCCGCCCGATCAGATTATCGCTCCCAGCCCACAATACAAGGGCATCCAACTGGAAGTACTACCGGAAGGCCGTTATTTTCAAAACCCGTATACTTGGCAATGGAAAATTGCTAAAATCACCGACATCCCTGCTGGATCCTTCGGCGTACTCGTCCGCAAATTTGGCAAAGACCTTCCGGAAGGAAGTATCTTAGCACCATCCAAAGAATACAAAGGCATCGTCGCTGAGGTTCTTGGTACCGGCAAACACCGGATTAATCCCTACGCTTACGACGTCCAAATTTATAATGATATCCGCATCACGCCGGGAAACATCGGCGTCGTTACAAACCTTACGGGCAATGACATCTTTAACGGCACCCAAAACAACCTGAAAAACAACAAAGGCTTTATTACAGACCCCGACAGCAAGGGCATCCAGGCAACCGTGCTAAATGAAGGCACACACCGAATCAATCCCTTTCTGCAAAGTGTTGCGATTGTTAATATTCAAAGTCAACGTTCGGAATTCAGCGGCAAAGACACCATTACTTTTATTACGTTAGACGGCTTCACCATTTCCTTGGAAGGAACTGTGGAGTTCAATATTTTAGAAAGCGCCGCCCCTTGCCTCACCCATGAAGTCGGGGACATGAAAGATATTATGCAGAAGCTTATTCTGCCGTCCGTCAGCGGATTTGCCCGAATTGAGGGCAGCAAAAAAACCGCGGCTGAATTTATTTCAGGCGCCAGCCGTCAGGAATTTCAGAACAACCTGGAAGACTTTCTTCGCAAAAACAGTGAGACGTGGGGAATTTCGATTAACTCCGTTCTCATCCGCGATATTCGGCCCCCGCAGGAAATCGCGGAAATTATTCGAAATCGCGAATTGGCACTACAGGAAGCCAAAAAATATATCCAACAAATTACCCAGGCAAAGTCCGCCACAAAATTAGCCGAACAGGAAATGCTGGCCCTGCAGGAAAAAGCAAAGGTCGATGCTGAAACACAAAAAATCACCAAAAAAATTAATGCCGATCAGCAAAAACTCGTAGAGACAATCGCGGCCAAAACAGAATTAGAAGCCGCTACATTGCAATACCAGAAAGCCGAAGCCGATACACAAGCAAAACTTAATATTGCCGAAGCCAAACGAGAAATTATTGCCGCCCAAAATATCTCCGAAGTCGAAGTCATGAAACGAGATATCACCGCTTATGGCGGAGGGCAAAAATATGTCACGGGGCTTTTCTATAAAAAAGTGGCACCACAGATACAATCCATTATCACCAAAGACAATGAAAATGGCCTCTTCGGCCTCCCTCTTGAAAAAGCCTCACTGAAAGGAGACCGCTAATTATGAAATTCAATATTATCAAAAGCCTACTATCCCTCATCATTATCGTCGCCGTCGCCTTTTGTGCCGTCCAGTGGTGTTTATGCCGGTTCTATGTACCGCCAGCGTATATGGCAATTGTCACCGCTAAAAATGGCAAAACGCCACAAAACGGGAGCATTCTAGTACAAAAGGGCGAAAAAGGAATCTGGCTAGACTGTTTAGCCGAAGGAAGACATTTTTTGAATCCAATCAACTTTGATGTTAAAATAGTGCCCGCCATTAATATTCCCATTGGAAAAGTTGGGATTGTAACATCCAAAATTGGCAAGCCCCTGAATGATGGTGAAATTATCGCGCCGGACCGAAGCTATCAGGGTGTTTGGCGTAATGTTCTCGGTCCTGGACTCTATCGGCTCAACCCGCAAGGATACGATATTAAGATTGAAGACGCCATCAATATTCCCATTGGCTATATCGGCGTTGTCACCTCGCAAACGGGCAAACGCGCCAAACCCGGCAATTTTGCAAAAATGGGCGAAAAAGGAATTTTTGAAGACATTCTTCAACCCGGGTTATACTATATCAACCCCCGGGCCTACCAAGTTAATGTCATAGAAATCGGCATGAACCAGGTTACCATGAATGGCACCCAAGGAAGCATTATAAAAGTCAAAAACAAAATTTCTTCCGCCAGTTCAGCCCTGGAGACGATGTCTAGAAATACGCTGAACCAACAACAAATTCTACGCGAAAATTATATCAATGAAAACAAATCTAAATTAAATATAAAGAGTATCTTACCGCAAAAAAGTTACAAAACAAGTAAAAAATTAATGGTCCGTGGCGACTCCACCCAAAGCAATGATGCCGGCATCATGCCCAAACCTAGTGTTGAAGACAACGATACCGCCGTGATGTACAGCATTAAAAATGTGGTCGAATTTCCATCTATTGATGGCTTTAGAATCATGATGGATATGACCGTTGAATTTGAACTCATGCCCGGCAAAGTTTCTAAAATCTACATGCTCTATGGTGACCTGCCCAAAGTCGTTGAAAAAATCCTCCTTCCACAAATTTTATCAGCCTCCCGTATCAAGGGCTCCAGTTACAAAGCCCAAGACTTTATTATGGGAGACGGCCGTGAAAAGTTTCAAAATGACCTCCGGCTGGAACTCGTCAATACCATGGCAAAGAAAAGTATTATTATCCATAACGCCATTATTCGAAATGTATCCATTCCAGAAAACATCCTAAAGCCAATTCAGGATTCCAGTCTGGCTTCCGAACAAAACTTAACCAATATCTCTCTTCAAGAAACAGCAAAACGCAAAGCCGAGCTCAATACCCAAACCGCTCTGATAAACCAAAAAGAAGAAGAAGTCTCGCAAGAAACCAAAAAACTGGTGGCCGAAATTGCCGCAAACCGCGAAAAAGAAGTCAAAATTATTGAATCACAAACAGAACTGGAAGTCGCACAAATTAATTTGGAAAAATCCAAAATTGAAGCAAAAAAAGAAAAATTAATCGGCGAAACAGATGTCAAAGCAGAATTTATTCAAAAAAATGAAATAGCCTTAGGAACCCAAATGAAAGCCGAAGCTCTCGGAAAATTGGCTAGTATGGCCGATCTGCAATTAATTGAAAACCTGAGCCCACGCTTGAAAATTAATATCCTCCATGCCGGCGAAGGGACCCTCTGGACGGATATGCAAAAAGGATCTCTCACAATCCCCGCAATAAAAAAATAATCTTAGCCCGCGCGTTATTCATCAAAAAAAATCCCTCTCTATAAATAACGCACAAAAGGCTGAGTCTCTTAAATCTACTAAAACAAGGAATATTATCATGCGCTTGAAATGGATTAGCTTTTTGTTGATATTCTCCCTTCTTCTGCAAGCAGAAGACTCCCTACTACAAAATATGGGTTTGGACAGCGATGTTGTAAAACAAGAGACCAAATATTCCTGCCATGCCCTCTCACCCGCAGCCCCGCCAGCACAGCACTCCGGAGCAGAAGGCCTGCCGCCTCTGCCCCTACCAGTCGTTCCTCTACGCCGTACCGAAAAGAAAAACCCGCCGCGCCCTCCCGTTCTCGTGGCAAAACTGGCAACTGGGAACCGCAACGACTGGGCAACCAACCCCAGCGATATCAAAAACCTTTTGCGCTGGATGGCAGAAAATCTCAATGTGCATTTCAGTAGCATTGTCATGCCGGTAAACCGCATCCCAAGCGACCTGAAAGAACTTAAAAAAATTCCGGTTATTTATCGCACAGGGCATGATTCTTTTCAATTTTCACCACAAGAACGTAAAAAATTACACGACTACGTTTTGCAGGGCGGGACGCTTCTTTTTGATGCATGTTGCGGGCGTGCTGCATTTGTAAAATCAGCAATTCAAGAAATTCGGGCGATTATGCCGGAGCGCTCGCCCTATTTTTTAGATACCCATCATCCGCTTTTTCATTCTTTTTTTGATATCAAAGAAATTAATTTCCGGCCCTACGCCCTTAAAGCTGGCGCCAAAAATAACTCACCCGATATTATTGGCGTCGATATTGGCTGCCGCACCGCTATTTTCTTTTTTCGCTGGGATATGAGTTGCGGATGGGATAATCTACCCGATTCCGATACGCATCACTGTCTGGGCTATACCATTCCATGCGCCAAAGAAATCGGCGCAAATCTAATGGCCTATATTACCGCCGAACACTCAGCGGCCATTCCGCTCAGTCAGTCCCTGAAATTTGTAGACGAAACCCAAAGCAAGGCCGGCAAATTTGAAATTGCCCGAATTAAATACAACGGCATTTGGAAAACCCGCGAAGCTGGTTTATCGATGCTACTGAATACCTTCCATCAACAAACAAAAACACCCATCCGATTTGCCGAAGAAGAAGTCACCCTGGATTCCAAACGCCTCTTTGATTTGCCCTTTGTTTATATGACGGGACATCAAAATTTCATCCTTACCGAAAACGAGCGCGCTGGACTCCGCAGCTATCTTATGCGCGGCGGGATTCTTCTTGCCGAAGCATGCTGTGGCCGCGCAGGGTTTCAGGAAAGCTTCCTCTATGAAATGACAAAAGTCATGCCTGGCTTTTCCTTGGAACGCCTGCCACCAAACCATCCAATTTTCCTTTATCCAAATACGATTTCTGCGGTACATCCCCGCCCCGCTCTCGCCAAAAAACTAAAAACAAAAAACGCGGTTATTCCCCCAGAACTTTATGCCCTTAAATATAAAGAGCATATCGCCGTCATTTATTCTCCCCGCGGACTTTCCTGCGGTTGGGAACTTGCCGAATGCCCCTACTGTGAGGGGCTGCAATCCAAAGACGCCATCACACTCGGCGTCAATATTCTATCATACTGCATTATGCAATAAAGGACCTATGGAAAAAAAAGAACAAACATTTCAATCCGCAAAAACATGGAACTATGACCTTAATGAAGAATGGCATGTCTTCGCTGGTAAAACAGATGAAGATAATGATATTCTTTCTACGGAACAAGCCAAAAAGAACGCCTACTGGTTCCATGTTCATGGCCAACCTGGAAGCCACGTCATCCTCCAAGGACCCGAAAGACAAAAACCAAGCAAAGGCTTGCTTAAAATGGCAGCAGCAATTGCCGCCTGGCACAGCAAAGCGCGCAACGGCGGAGCCTGCACCGTAGACTATACTCTCGCCTGCTTTGTCACAAAACCAAAACACGTGCATGCTGGTACAGTGACAATTACCCACCAAAAGACGATCAAAATCAAGCCCGAACTGCCCCCAACAAGGCCATAATTAAACTAAAATTAGCAGAATAAAAATAGTTCGAATATGTTAAAGCCATCGATCTCACACCCCACCAAAAAATAGGTCGCAAATAAGATTCAAGCGAGATAAATTTCCACTAAAAAGCTCTATCTTTTCCAAAAAATATTTTCTTTCTGTTGCCTATTTAAACAACCTTCAATAATATCTGAATAAAAATCGAACTGTTTGTCTTCAAAAACGGACTTTCGATGGATAAAAGGCCTTGCTGAATTTGTGCCATCAGAGTCCTTTTCTCTTTTTTGGGATAAGTGAGAAAAGCTTATTTAAAGATATTTTTCCTTCTGCATCATAATCG
>JBAYAV010000191.1:0-6030 GCA_041669565.1 Lentisphaeria bacterium | reverse complement strand
TTCCACCCGGCGTTCTTCAACAGTAAGACCTTCTTTCATGCGAGAACGAACTTCATCAAAACGATGCTTAATAATATATTCCATTAATAAAGTCGATGCCAAAAGACCGACACCAACTTTAAAGCCGTGAGAAATATCAATGCCATTCTGCTGCAAGCCTTCCATTTCCCAAACATGGCTAAAAAGATGCTCTGCACCGGATGCTGGACGACTTTCATGATACATTTGCATACCGTATCCAGTTACAGCAAGGCCATGAAAAATATTGAGCATGTCCGTGTTATCCGAAACCCATTTTCGGATCGGCCCCTGTACGAATTGCCAGACGTCTTTATTTATCGGTTCTTCTCCTATTGTATCGGCAATAATCCAATCTGCTCCGGCCGGGATTTTTGTCAGCAAATCGGCATAGCCGGAAGCCAGCATTTCGGGGGGAGCGGTAGCCAGAATATCAACATCGGCACAAACCGCGCATGGTGCAGGACATTTTACGGTTTTTTTTGTACCATTTACCGAAAGCGCAGCCCCGGCAGAAGTATAGCCGTCCACAGAACAGGCAGTTGGAACGCAGCAATAGGGGATTCCTTTTATGCCCGAAGCGCATTTAGCCAGATCATTGATAACGCCGGAACCGATTGCCACAAGGATACCATTTTCCGGGATCTTTTCAGCGAGCATTTTAGAGTAATTATAATCGGGATGAAGGCGCGGTTCTCCGGGAAAAATAAAGGGCTCCGCACAATTGAGTCCAGCTTCCCGCAGAAGAGTTGCGCCTTTTTTGCCAGCGGCTTGCCACGTATTCTCATCCGCAATAATCCAAGGCTGTTTTCCTGGAAATTTTGTTTTTAAAAGTTCGGCAAGAGACTGAATTGCGCCAGATTCAAGCACAAATGTTTTTGTTTGTAATCCCTCTGGCACAGAAATTGTTTTCATTTTTATAAATCCCCTTGTATTTTATTTCTTCCAAATCAAAAATGTTGTAACAAAAACAACACGCTTTTTTTGATTTTTAGATATTTAAATAACAAATATTCCACTCAAAAAAATATTTGAGTCCTACTTATGGAATATTTTTTATCTCAAATGCAGATCTAAATTTAGGCCTCACAATAAAGTTCATAAAATGAACTTTTCATTTCATTTTAGACATAGAATGATATCTAAAATATAACCCTTTTTTCAAATTCATTAATAATAACAACCTAATTTGTTTCCATATCGATATCCTTTTTACAGGTAAATACGCTCTTTATAAATTCATACGCTTTACCTTTCGTTCCTATTCCTTAAGGGTTTACAAAGGATGAAAAAGCATTTTCCTTTTTTAGCCCCCATCTATTATCTTACAAACATAACAAATATCAAGAATATTTATAATAATATGAATTGGTTATGCTATATTTAAATATTATTTTTTTCTTAAAATTCCTTCAACAAAGTAATATCATGAATCTTAATTTTCTCAAAGAGTTAGTTTTTGCACATTCAACATCTGGTCAAGAAGACGAAGTAATGAACTTACTTCAGACTTGCTGGCAGCAGCATAACTGGCAATGCAGCTGTTTAGGACGATATGCACTTTATGCCAAATCACCGCATTGGCACGATCATCACCCTACAATTTTAATAACGGCTCATGCCGATTCTCCCGGATACGTCCTTCAAAGTATTATTGACAAAGATGCCATCGCTGTTAAACTGGGCAGCCCACGCTTTATGGACGGGAAAAAGACAGCTAAAGTTATCGTTAAAACAGCATCTCAATATATTGAAGAAATTTTAACCTGCCATAATAATTCTGATTCACAAACTTTTACCCTGAGCTCACACTCAGACTTTATTACCGGTGACCGCATCTGCTTTGCACCGCATTACTATTTAATGGAAAATGAACTCATTAAAGCACCTTTTCTAGATAATCGAGTCGGCTGCTTTGTTTTAGCCGAATTAAGTGCTCTTCTTGCTAATATCAAGCATTATAATATTATTTTAGCCGTGACTGGAAGCGAAGAATTCAATGGTTTCGGTGCGCGTGTTCTAGCAGCCAATATCAAGGCTGATCTCGCTTTTTGTATCGATGCCACATATGTGGACCCCCTCCAAAAAGTTTTTCTCAAGAAAGGCCCCGTCTTAACACTTACAGATGCGTCTGTTTTAATTGGCCGCGGAATGCTGGATTTTTGGCGTGCTTTTTGTTCTAACCATAACGTACCGCTTCAAACAGAAGTTTATAATTACAGCGGTACAGATGCAAAAGCATTTCCCAATGCCGGATGCACTATGCCAATATTACCCTTCTTAATTCCGTCGCTAGACAATCATAGCCCCGAAGAGACAATTGCAATCGATGATCTGCAAAATCTATTAAAGATAGTAGAATTTTTCTGTCAAGACCCCGATGCTTACAATGCGTTAATAAAACAAGGCGATTGTTTCGCACCAACGACACATCAAAAGATTCAGACCAAGATTACAAAATAGCCTTTTCGAACCAATCTATTTCAGTCCTATGGACAATATTATACCTTGATTTTTCCACTTCTCTATAGGACAAAAAACAAAAGCCTTTTTTAAAATATTATAGATCCTTTGACTTCCTTTTTGTTCTATTGCACTGTATTCTATAGCATACAATAGTAAGAAAATCAAGACATCGTGACTCTTATAGTAAATTAAGTAGAATTAATCCAAACAAAAATCTAGGATGGGTTTACTTTCTTTCTGATATTTACAAAGATTCTAAAAGAGTCATAAGACAGTATCATAAACATGACACCGCAGAAAAGTTTTTCAAAAGAATCGAATTAAAATGCTTTCGGACAAATAAATAAACACTTGTAGATTCAAAAATCATACAAGACAAAATTGAAATTCTCACAGACGCACGCGAAAGCCAACGAACCAACCACCAGAAAGAAATCTACACCAACATATTCAGCGTCTGTTAAGTACAGACGCCTTCAAGTTTATCCCACATAAAAGCATTCATATCAGCGAACCATGTTATATATACGAGCAATTATCCGATTCTCATTCTCAACTAGAATAATCCATGAACTTTGCCTGTCTCGGTATCCACATCAATTCTGCGAAAGGCCGGATCAGACCCCGTTCCCGGCATCAATTTAATATCCCCAGCAACCGGCACAATAAACCCCGCGCCATGATACATAAGCAAATCATGAATCGGTAATTTCCAACCCCGAGGGCGATTTTTTAACAAGGGATCATGCGAAAGACTCAAATGCGTTTTCGCCATACAAATACCCATCTTTTTTATTTCAGGATCTTTTGCATACTCCTGCAATTTTGTCTGCGCCGTTTCTGAAAATTCCACCCCGTCTGCGCCATAAACTTCTTTCGCAATGAGCTCGATTCGTTTTGCCAGCGGCATTTCAAAATCATATAAATAATGGAAATGGCTTTCTTCCTGTGCCGCAGCCTCTACCGCTTCGGCTAATTCAAGGGCACCCGCACCACCCTTTAACCAGTGCTCCGACAATGCTGCATACGCGCCGGCTTCCTCCGATATCTTCTTTACCAAGGCTATTTCCGCCGGCGTGTCCGTGTAAAAACTGTTAATACAAACAACAGGGCGCACCCCGCTCTTTTTTACAATCTCAATATGCGCAAGAAGATTTTCACAACCTTTCTCCACAAGACCGAGATTTTCTTTTATATACTCTTCGCTTAATTTTATTCCCGGACGAACCGCTGGCCCACCGCCATGCATCTTTAACGCCCGAATCGTTGCCACAATAACAACCGCATTTGGCCTCAATCCCGAATAACGACATTTCAAATTCCAAAATTTCTCATATCCGATATCCGCACCAAAACCGCTCTCCGTTATATGATAATCCGCCAGACTAACACCTAACTTATCCGCTATTACCGAACTCTGACCAAGCGCAATATTGGCAAAAGGACCCGCATGTACAAAAACGGGCTGACCTTCTAAAGTCTGAACTAATGTGGGATTCAGCGTATCCACCATCCAAGCAGTCATTGCGCCATCAACCTCTAAATCTTTCGTTGTGATAGGCTTTCCGGCACGACTGTATGCCATAATAATCTTCCCAATACGATTTCGCATATCCGCTAAATTTTCAGAAACCGCAAGAATTGCCATCAATTCACTGGAAACCGCAATCCCAAACCCCGATTTCATGGGAAAACCATCCATTTTTCCACCATTGCCAATATCAATATTACGCAATGCCTGTGCACAAAAATCCATCACCCACTTAGACTGGACGCGCTCTGGATCAATATTGAGTCGCGTTAAATTACGTTTCGCCAATTTAACATCGTCATAATTACGTTCATGCTGCATCCGCGCAGTAAGAGCGACCATGGATAAATTGTGCGCATTCGTAATTTTATCAATATCACCCGTTAAGCCCATCGAAAAAGGCGTCAGAGGAATGCATTGTGCTAAACCGCCGCCGGCAGCAGACCCCTTGATATTAAACGTAGGACCGCCACTTGGCTGACGAATTGCACCCGTTACTTTTCGGCCTTTCAAGCCAAGGCCCTCAATAAGCCCCATAAGAGTCGTTGTTTTTCCCTCACCAAGAGGCGTTGGCGTAATCGCCGTAACATCGATATATTTTCCTTGGGGGCCATTGGCAAGGCGCTTTAGCACTTTTTTCTGGTCCACCTTCGCCAATTGCCGTCCTGCGGGAATTAATTCTTCTGAAAAAATCCCCAAATCATGGGCGAGTTTTTCGGGAGATTTCATATGATATTCAGCAGCTTCAGCGATTTGCCAATCTGCCAATTGTCGTGGATCGAGTTTCATTGTTATCCTTTCACTGCGATAAGCATGATTCTACTTAATACCATAAGGAATCATTTCCAGGTTCAATTTAAGAACCATTTCTTTTTTTATTTTTAGCACTTCAAGCATACCGGCCTTCAATTCCAGAACTGCTTTTGCGGGTGTTTTACTACAATATCTCAGCAATCTGCTTTCATAAGCATACACATCTTCCCGAAAACTTTTGGGCGGTTCTATCGGCATAGAATAAAATGCAATCACCTTTCCCGTTTTATCCAAGAAAATAATATCGAGAGGAACAAGGGTATTTTTCATCCAGAAAGACACCACTTTTTCATTTGGAAAAACGAAAAGCATCCCCTCTTCTTCGGTAAGAGAGTGGCGGTTCATCAGTCCTTTATTACGCTCTTCAACATTGACTGCAAGTTCAATTTTAGAAAGCAGGACTTTATTAATTTCCAACGGCCAGTAATGCTTTTCGGCAGCCGCTGCAAAGGACACCACAAACAAAAGCAGAGCTGGAAGAATAAATTTCATAAGGAGCTTCCTAATACTTGGTCCGTTGTTTTAAAATGCAATTTTGCGACTTTACCGAGATCCTCGGGCCCATTTTGCTCCACGAATAAAGTTGCCTGCTGGAGGACCTTTTTGCTAGCTCCCTTAGGAAAGACGATATGATGCAAATTTTCCATCGCGTTCATACGGAAAACAAATTCTGCACGCGCCAAAATAGATGCTGCTGCAACCGCAATATCACTCTCAGCGCGGGGATACTGCTCTAGTTTTATACGCCGTCCCCGTTCCATCAGCGCCCGCTGCACTAAATTGGATGTATTAAACTGGTCTGAAATAGCGCGCGGACAATCCGGCACTTTTTCAAGCATCGTCTCAAGTGCTTTTGCATGCCCCCAGGCTAACAGACGATTCAAATTGCGAAAAGAGCCATAAAGACGATTATATGTTTCCGGATTAATCGTAATGATGCTATACTTTCCGGCACATTCTTTTCGTATTATCTTTGCCAGAGATTCCATTTTTTTATCCGAGCCGATATTTTTAGAATCCACAACACCGGCACTTAATAAAGCACGCGCCGAATCTTCGTTTGTGTAGCAGCAGGCAACAACAAGAGGCCCAAAATAATCCCCCTTACCACTTTCATCAATACCGGCATGCGGTAAGAACATATCCGGCTTTTCTTCCGCAGCAAGCTCCTTTTCGTAGCCATAGCGCGCCTGATGTAAAAT
>JBAYAV010000190.1:0-6081 GCA_041669565.1 Lentisphaeria bacterium | reverse complement strand
TTTTTATCCTCGTTGAAAAAATATATCGAACGGAATCAATTGCAGGATTGGGTCTATTTTCATTGCTCGGATGAGCCCTGTAAAGAACATCTTGAATCTTATACTTTTGCGGCAAATTTTATGAAAAAACACTTGGCGGGCTATAAAATATTGGACGCACTATCCGATGTTGAATTTTATAAACGCGGTCTTGTGAGCATCCCTGTGCCGCCCGAAAGAACGTTTAACGATTTTCTCGAAGTCGATGTTCCAGAACGCTGGATTTATTATTGCTGCGGACCGATTACGGAGTATTCCAATCGGTTTATATATATGACTTCTTCGCGAAATAGAGCTCTCGGGCTACTGCTTTATAAATATCAGGTGGAAGGATTCCTGCATTGGGGATTCAATTACTACTATTCGCAGTATTCTCGTTTTGCCATTGATCCCTATCGTACGGCAAGTTCTTATGGTGCTTTTCCGTCTGGCGATCCGTTTTTGGTATATCCTGGGCAGGATGGGCGTGTTGTTGATTCGATTCGGCATGAAATTTTCCATGATGCACTGCAAGATCAGCGTGCTTTACAGCTTTTGGAAACAAAAATGCCGCGCACTGAAATAGAATCGATGCTAAATCAATTTGCGCATGGAGGAAAGACGCTGGAGTTAAAATCTTATCCCCACGGCGAAGAAAATATGCTCGCTGCGCGTGAAAAAATAAATAAGCTCATTCTTCAATTCTTTGGCTAAAATTCGGACGGTTGTTCTGGAATGTTTTTATGTTCTCCCATTCTACCTAAAAAAACAGCATATCACGCCGTTATCGGCAGGATATGCTGTTTTTTATATCGATAAAAAAGGACGCGTTGTTTATTTTATATTTGTAAAATAGTAGCGGTTGATTTCATCATCACGGTGAAAAATGGTTGCGATTAGAGCGGATCGAACCCACATACCATTACGCATCTGGCGCCAGTAGATCGCGCGCGGATCACTGTCACAGTCGGTGCTTATTTCAGTGCGACGCGGGAGGGGATGCATAATAATGCCTTTTGGCGAAAATCGTTTTAGGTCTTCTCCCGTGAAACTATAGTCCACCAAATCGAAATGTTTACCGGGTTGTGCGTGCTGATCATCCCATTCGTCTTGGATGCGTGTCATATAAATGGCATCGACCTTTGGGATTGTGGATTTAAAATCATTGGTTATCTCATATTCTACACCCTTGGCGTCGAGTTGTTCCAGGATATCTTTGCCGATTTGGAGGTAATCGGGTGCTGCAAAGATTTGTTTGATATTGGGATAATAGGTCAGAAGCATAGAAAGGGATCGGACGGTACGGCCGCGGGCAAGATCTCCGCAGAAGACAATTTGTTTATTTGCCAGCCCGCCTTTTTTCTCGAAGCTTCGTTGGAGGGTATAGATATCAAGGAGTGCCTGAGTTGGATGCTGATCTTTGCCGGAACCGGCGTTAATAATGGGGATGGGGCGGTCTGTATTTGCGAGGCTCCATGCCATTTTTTCGGCGAGGCCCTGAACGGGCGTGCGCATAATAATGAGGTCAAAATAAGAGCTAAAAGTCCGGATGGAGTCTTCCTTGGATTCGCCCTTCATTTCACTGGAGATGGATGGATCACGAACCTCCGCTGGCTGGATGCCGAGATACTGGCAGGCGGTATTGAAGGACAGAAAAGTACGGGTGCTGGGCTGGCTAAAATAGAGGATCGCGCGTTTGTGTCGCAATAAATTAGAGAGAAAATTGGATCCGGAACGATTTTTTGCGATTCGTCGTATTCGGGTTGCGAGGTCGCAGAGCTGATCGAGTGATTCGCGTTCAAACTGTTGTGCAATCAAAACAGAAAAAGGGCTCCCATTCGATTGCACGAAATAGGGAGCCTTTTTTTCGAGGGACAAATCTTTGAAATCAGCCCAAGAGATTTCATCAAGTCTTTTGCGTTTTAACATACTTGAATATCCTTACATAAGTAGTTCTATATATTTTTTGTGTTTGCGGCCAGAATTATTTTGGAAAAATAGGAAAGCAAAATAGTTACTCTTGGAAATAAAATATAATGTTTCAAGGATGCTTTGTCAATTCAGGAAGTCGACGGAAGAAGGAAGAATGAATTTTTTTACAGCCCCTTAGACTTTATCATTCATTTGTTTTTGTTGTTTTCGCCACCAGGCATTAAAAGAGACCGGCGATCCAAAGCCCAGCTTTGCTGATATTTCTTTTTGTCTTATTTTATGGGCGAGGGCATTTCGGGTATATTCAACTCGTGCCATATTAATTAAATTGCCGATTGTCTGGTTATATTTTTCTCGAAAAATATGAGCTAAATAGTATCTGTTATATCCAGATATCTTTTCCAGGTGTTTCATGGTACAGTTTTTCCCGTTCGTCTGTTTGATATAATTTCTTATGATTTCAGGAATGTCGTCTTTCGCAATAATGGACTTGCTGTTTTGTTTTTCTTCGATGAAATTTTTGATTAGAAAGTCTTCTAACAGGATATTCAATATTGATTTTAAGTAGAAGTTCACATCGGCGTTGTTCTGTGCTTGATGCTTTTTATACTCATCCCATTTTCGGAGCAAAAGATCATAAGTGCCAATATCATAGGATATTTTATATGGAGTGAGCATGTAGTTGCCATGTGAAATAATTCTTATGGCAGAACCGGCCATATGGTCTTTGTCGCAGTGCAGCCACATGTGCATAAGATTGTTGTCTTTGTTGCCATATTCAAAAGCATGCTTTTCCCAACTGTTAATTAAAAAAACCGTGCCGGGAGTCGCTAAAAAAACTTTGTCTTGAAGCATCTGATAAGACGTGCCCGAAAAAATAAAAAGTAACTCTTTCCTTTTATGCGAATCAACCTTGAAGTAGCTCGTGTCAAAATTAGGCGCTTCATTCGGGGAATCGGAACAGATGATTTTTTGAACTTTTTGAGGAAATATGGTTAGCATATTTTCTTTATTCATAAAAACTCCAGAAATAGCACATATTCTTTATTTTTAGCAAGATTTAACGATTGTTGGATCCCCTTTTTAAGCATATATTCAATATAAATCAGAAATTTTTGTTTTGCAACTGTTTTTTTGTGTTTATTTATTTTTGTGTTATTAGTTCTAAAAGGAGTTTAACAATGTCTAAGTTAGCAATAAATGGTGGGGAAAAAGTATTTGATAAGGAAGCGGATATTATTGGCTGGCCACCGAAATATGATGATACAGAAAAACTTTTGTGCGAGATTTATCGTAGTGCAAAGTGGTCTTTCAATGGAAAGTATGAGCGATTGTTTGATGAAAAATTTGCCGCTTATCAAAAGGCAAAATATGGCGTATTTATGGTAAATGGGACCGTGACTCTGGAAAGCGCGCTGGCGGTATTTAATATTGGCCCGGGCGATGAAGTTATTGTTCCAGCTTATACATGGATCGCAACGGGTATGGCACCGCTTTACTTGGGGGCAACACCGGTTATTGTGGATATTGAGCCGGATACATTGTGCATGTCTCCAGAGGCTTTTGAAGCAGCAATTACACCACGCACTAAGGCGGTGATACCTGTTCATCTTTATGGCTCGATGGCGGATATGGACAAGATTTGCGCGATTGCCAAAAAAAATAATATAAGAGTGATTGAGGATTGTGCCCATGCGCATGGTACGATGTGGAAAGATAAGGCTGCGGGATCGATTGGCGATATCGGTAGTTTTAGTTTTCAGGAATCCAAAACGATGCCGTGCGGTGAAGGCGGAATATGCTTAACAAATGATGAAAAAATATTTGAGCGGTTGGATCGGTTAGCTCATATTGGCTATCCGCGTGAGGTAAAGCAGGGCTGTAAAGCAGAACCCCCACCGATGGATTTGCTATGTCGCAATTATCGCGCAACAGATTTTCAGGCTGCCATCCTATTAGGTCATTTAAAACGCTTGGAAGAGCAGACGCTACTGCGGGATAAAAATGCAAAATATATCACGAAGCGTTTGAAATCTGTTCCGGGAATATCCGTACAGAAGCCCGGAAAAAATGTAACGGTTCAGGGATTTTATGTTTTTGCGTTACTTCTTCATTTTGAAGAATTAAAAGAGGGTACGACTCGCGCAGAAATAATAAAGGCCTTGAATGCAGAGGGTTTGGCTATCGGTACCGGCTGGGGTGCTGGTGAACCCGTTTTTGAACAGAATTTATGGAATATTCCATCGGATAAATATCGTGTTGAGGATATCCGTGTAACAAGAGAGTACTGCGGGAAACGGATGATTACGACTTCACTGACTTGGTTGATGCTGTCCGAAGAGGATACCTCACTGATTTGTGATGCGATCGAAAAAGTTATGGCGGCGTATCGTAAATAAGATTATAATTATAAAGGAGTATTAAAATGCAGCAAGGAACATTTCGATTTTCATTTGGCCCATGGAATATTCATGAGGGGGCTGATCCGTTCGGTCCGGAAGTTCGAGAAACGGTCTCTTTCCATAAGAAACTTGAAACTTATAAAAAATTGGGCTATGACGGGATTCAGCTTCATGATGATGATGCCGTGCCGAATATTAGTTCGAAAACGCCGTCCCAAATTATTGCTGAAGCAAAAGCCTTAAAAAAGACACTGGATGAGCATGGCCTGGTTCCAGAATTTATTGCACCGAGAATGTGGTTCGATCCGCATACTATTGACGGCGGCTATACTTCGAATGATCCAAAATGCCGTCAATATGCGCTGGATCGCACGAAAAGAGCGGTCGATATTGCGCATACAATTGGTGCCCGCAATATGGTGTTTTGGCTGGCTCGCGAGGGAAATTATATGCGCGAAGCAAAAGATCCTGTTTTGGCGACGGAGCGTATCGCGGGGGCGGTGCAGATGGTTCTTGATTATGATAAAGACATCCGTTTGATGATTGAATCAAAGCCGAATGAACCGATGGATCATGCCTATATTCCAACTATTGGCCATGCGATTGGATTGGGGTTGCTGACTTCCGATCCTTCCCGTGTCGGGTGTTTGATTGAAACCGCACATTCCTTGCTGGCAAATCTTTGCCCATCGGATGAAATGGGCTACGCGATGGCGCATAAAAAGCTTTGGAGTGTCCATTTGAATGATCAGAATGGTTTGAAATTTGATCAGGATTTGACTTTTGGTTCGGTGGATCCGCGGCGCGCGTTAAATCAGGTGCGCGTGCTTGATCAGCATGGTTTCGGGAATGACGGCGAGTGGATTGGCATGGATGTAAAAGCACTGCGTACACAGACAGCGGAAAACCAGCTGAAGCATTTGGATTATAGTCGTAAAACATTCTTGCGCTTACTGGATATTAGTCGTAGTTTGGATGAGTCTAAAATCGCGCAGCTTCAGGCAAAAGCAGACTATGAAGAATTGAATTGGTATATTTTAAATAATATCCTAAAGTAGGAGATTACGATGAAACTTGGTTTACAATTATATAATTTTCGCGAAGAGCTGCAGGAGGATTTTCGCGGAACATTGAAAAAAATTGCAGCATTGGGTTTTGACGGTGTTGAGTTTTACGGCTATCATGGTGATATGTCGGCGCAGGAATTGGCGGATTATTTAAAGGAGTTAAATTTGGAATGCGCGGGAACGATGTTCTCTGCTGAAAATCTCCTGGATGAAAATAATGAAGTTTATGAATATGCAAAGATATTAAATTCGCCGGCAGTTACAATTAGTATGATGACTGATTTTACGAAGGCGTTGCCGGCGATGATTGAGACTTGCCAAAAAATTGGTGCGAATGCGGCAAAAAACAATACCGTATTTTCTTATCATAATCACTGGGCAGAATTTGCTCTGATTGATGGCGAGACGGCCTTAGAACAAATGCTGAAAAAGACGGATCCGAAACAGGTCCGCTTGGAGCTGGATGTCTGCTGGTTGACCCGCGGCGGTAAAAAACCAGTGGAATTCATGAAACTGTACAAAGACAGAATCCATCAAATTCATCTGAAAGATATCAAGGTATTGGATGATCCGTCAACAACATCGGAATTAGGGACGGGGGTTATTGACCTGAAGGGCGTTATCGAGGCGCCGAAGGCAACGGATTGCGAGTGGCTTATTTA
>JBAYAV010000189.1:0-6099 GCA_041669565.1 Lentisphaeria bacterium | reverse complement strand
TAATCGTCGAGATATTCGCGGAACGTTAAGACGGCATTTAATTTGCAGAATTTTCCATCCGCACATGGTTTCAGCAATGTCATAAGCTATTGCCCCGTTCGGCCACACCGATAGCCAGCAGTGCAGAATGAGGTGATTTTGCCAATGGATGCTAAATAATAAACAACATCATCAATACTTCTGCTATCACAAATGGTGAATTGCTCTTTGTCCAGTTCCTGGTCTTTCTTTTTCGAATAGGCCCCTACACCAATCTTGGTGGATGCATCCAGCTGAGTGCAACCAACTTTAATGACATCATCCCGGACTTTCTGACTTTCACGGGCGGTAATGATTAATCCGGTATATGGAACAGAAAGACGCAGAATGGCAACAATCTTTTTGAAGTCGGCATCACTGACTTTATATTTCGATTTTGAACTTAAATCGGAATTAGAGGCCAGTGTCAGTCTTGGGAAAGAAATGGTATGAGGACCGATCCCATAGCGTTCTTCCAGAGCGACGGTGTGGTGCATTAGTCCCATGACTTCAAATTTCCAGTCATAGAGCCCAAAAAGAACGCCCGTAGCAACATCATCAACTCCGGCATCCATGGCTCTGTGAAGGGCGTAAAGTCTCCAGCGATAATTTGCTTTAAGTCCTTTGGGGTGCACTTCTTTGTAGGTCGGTTTGTGGTAAGTCTCCTGGAAAACCTGGAAGGTGCCAATACCAATTTTTTTCAGTTTTGCGAGGTCTTCAATGCTCATTGGTGCTGCATTGATATTAACACGACGAATATTGCCGTAGTTGCCATTCTTGTTTTTGGACTTTACAGAATAAACATCTTGGATGCTTTTCGCAATATAGTCTACTGCTGTTTTGGGATGTTCACCGTAAACAACAATGACTCTCTTATGGCCTTCGTCAATAATATGTTTTGTCTCTTCTTTTACTTCTGCATCGGTAAGAACTTTTCGGACTTGTTCTTTGTTTTCTTTGCGAAAGCCGCAATACCGGCAGCTGTTTACGCATAAACTTCCGCAATACAGAGGCGCGAAGAAGACGATTCTGTTGTCATAAACGCGTCTTTTTACTTCTGCTGCGGCTTCATACATCTCTTCCAGAAGTTCCGGATCGGTGACGCTGATTAATGCCGCTGTTTCATCATAAGTTAGGCGTTTGATTTCTAAAGATTTTTTGATGATGTCCCGAATTTGTTCTTTGGACGGGTTTTGGTTGTTCTTCAGCTGTGCAACAATTTCATCTTCATCGATGAAGTCTTTTCCATCTTTGAGGTACTTGTCAATTTGATCTTGTTTGATAACTTGATCCATCCAGCTCTTGTTTGATGCTTCACTCATTGTTTTTCCCTTTGACAAATAAACTTTTTCAAAGGGATATAATGCAAAAATAAATATAACTTCAAAGATATATCTATCCTATCTTGTAATAGGTTATACACAATTCCCCTTTCAAATCAGAAAATTCTTTTTTGTAAAGTCTTTGTCTATTTTTTTGTTCTGTTTCTTTGATCAATGACGCCAAGAAAATCTCAGCCCGCTGAATTAAAAAGAAACTCGATTTGTGTAATAATATAAAACAAATTAGTATCTTAGCAAGTAAAAAAACAGCTTTTATGAAGAATCAGACGCTGTTTTTTTTGCTTTTTTGCCCATACGCGAAAAAAAGGACGCGATCGCTATTGGAAGAGCAAACGACTGAGCCTTTTCTGCTTTTTGGGGGAATGTAACAGATGGGAAAAAAAGACCTGCCCCTTTTTTGAAAAGGACATCCGATTGAGTTGATTTATGCTCGTTCCGTTATTATATTGCGCGTTTATAAATAATATTTCAAAATGGGTGTTTTGAAATGCAACCCCGTAGAATATACAGCCGTGCGCCTCTGCGGGGAAAATAATTTTTTGAGTGCGGATGAAATGTTCTCGGGTCTTTTTCTTAGGGACTGTAAAAAAATGAACTTGACAATTTGCCGAAAAGATCGTGATTTGATTTTGGGGCCGACGACGAGGAGCATACCCTCAGGTATGTGACAAGGTTGGCGGCACAAAAAGCATTCACGAGAATCAGGCAAATGTAATGGTTATTTCTGAACAGCCCCTTAGGGGCAGCATATGTTAAAACAACAAGTGAGAGGTCTTCTTTGGGGACTAGCGGCAACGTTTCTTTGGGCAAGTTTTTACCCTATTTGTCGCGTCCTCCTTGGAGATTGCGAAAATCATCTCGATCCATTCTTTTTTTCCTTTTTGCGATTTGTTTTTGGAGCCCTTATTCTAGCACCGGTGCTCTTTCCTAAAAAGAGCCAACGAAAGTTAAAACAAACAACACGAAAAGACTGGGCAATGCTATTCTTTTTAGCTGCAACAGGAATTATCGGGCAGGGCGTCCTGGTCTTCTGGGCGACAAAATATACGACTGCATCCCGCGCGTCTTTGATGGCTAATACGTCGCCGATTTTTACGATTATCCTTTCCTTCCTTGTACTCAAAGAAGCATTGACAAAGAAAAAAATTGCGGGTATGATTTTGGGCTTCGCCGGAATTTCGCTGGTGATTCTGACTCGCGGTGGCGGTGATGTCTTAAGTACAAATTCCTCAACATTATTTGGAGATGTGCTGGCCTTGATTTCGGGAATGTTCTGGGCTGTTTATACCGTATATGGAGAAACGCTTTCCCGGCGTTATGGCGGACTGCTATGTACGGCGGTGCTGTTTGAAATCGGGGTGTTGCTAATGATCCCTATTTTGTTTCTAACGGGCAGTAACTGTTTCCTGAATTTGCCCTGGATGGTCTGGCTTGGAATTATTTATATTGGTGGAGCTGGCGGTCTTGCCTACGGCTTTTGGTATTGCGCGTTAAAGTACTTGACACCGGGTGAATTAGGTATTTTGGGCTACTTGAATGCGCTGCTAGTTGTATTGTTGTCGGTTTTGTTTTTAAAAGAAAAGATTACGTGGGAATTTATTGCAGCAATTGCGATGGTCTTTTACAGCGTTTATTTAATGATGAAAAGAGATTCGCCCTTAAAAAAATAAATTTTTTCTTGCGTCCTTTGATTCTCGGTTGCCTTTTGCAAAAAAAGACTTCTAAAAGAGGGGACTGGTGGTTGTTTGCTGCACAGTTAATTCTTTTCGTGAAAGAACTTTCAGCTTAAGCTGTTGATTACTGGGATTAAAGTATCGTGTCGGACTTTGATAGTAGCTGATCACGACTTGAGTCGGAGTGAAAAAAAGAGCAGGGTAGCCGTAGCTTTTATCTGGATCATGATCTAATTCACCAATCCGTTCCCAGCTTCCTGTGTCGTCTCGGCGAATGCCCAAGCAGATTGGCGAGCGGGGAAACTGGTGCTGCGGATAGGCTGGAAAGGAATGATCCCACACGATAAACATATACCCGGAAAAGGGATCCCGTTTTACACAAAATGGCGCACAAGGCATGCGTATTGTCGTCTGTGTTTCGGGTTGCCATGTTTCGCCATTGTCTAGCGAGATGCTTTGATGCAGATAGCCCGTTGTGTTACGCATAAACATAAACAACTTGTCCGTACTTTCAACAACCATCGGTTCTGCGAGGTGTCCGTTGGGGTTGCTTGCGGCAATCCAGTTTGATTGCTTCCAGGTTTGCCCCATGTCGTCTGAGTAGGAGCAGCCACAAAGCCCGGCCGTTTCAAGCTTTTTGTCATAATTTTCCTTGGGATGAACGGCCTCGGGAAGAATAATTCGGCCGTTTTTTAATTGCAGCAGGCGGTCATTCATAACGTAAAAACAGCCTTCTTCCGCTTCTATTTGCCCCAGATCCGTTAGTTCTTCCGTGGTTTCGTTGAGCTGAACCAGGTGGTGATTGGCGCCACCGAGGCCCAACTTTTGAATCTTTTCGGTTAGGGGCCTTTTTCGGGCAAAAAGAATTTTGTCCGGTGCGACGCGCAGAGCACTGACGCAAGCGTTGGTTGGAGAATCAAAGAGCGATACCGCCTCAGAAAAGGTTTTTGCCATATCCAAGCTGTTTCTCGAATAGATGGTGTGGTTGTGTTCATAGAAAAGGCGGAAGCCATTTTTTATTGGGATAAAACAGGCGGCTGTCACGCCTAATTCTGGTAAAAAGTTGTCGTACATCGAAATCTCCATTTGGTTGAATGTGTGGTTCTTTTTCGTATTTGGCACGGCGCAATCTTTTGGCGGGTCGTGCTTTTTTGTTCTGGCATTCGTGATGAGCTAATGTGAAAAAGGCAAATCCTGAAAGGTATAAAATTCCAGCTTTTTGGTCTGTGCTTGTTCTAGAACTTTTCGCAGAAAATTTATATAGGTCAGATTTTTGACTTTTTTCCCTTCTTCTTCGGTGCCAAGACGATGCCCATAGAAAACAACAATTTCTGATTGCCGGGCCGCTCTTTGGAAAGCATTTTCAATTAGCGAAATGTCTTTCAGTTTATCGATGCTTTTGCCGGGAAGCAGAAAACGCCCAGGTACCTTTTTAAGGGGAGTATAGATCTCGTTGAGTTCATCCAATGCCTGATTTTTCAGAAACCCCGTGCCTGTGCGTGCATGATGAAAATATTGTTTCAAGGCATGATTCGTTACTGGGTCTTGCTGACTGCACGGATAACCATAGCTTGTAACGTTAAAACCTCTATCTCGTAAGGCGTTGTACGCAATAAGAATTTCATTGCGAAGCCATGCTTCTAAACTGTGAGAATGACAATAATCAACGGCTTTCTCGTGTCGCCAACCATGACAGCCAACATCATGTCCTTGCTCTGCTAATTCCTTAAGCTGCTGCCATTGCGTGTTATTTATCTCATCGGGGGCATTGATAAAAAAAGTGGCCTTTGCGTTAAATTCGCGAAATAAATCAATCGCATTATACCAGCTGTCAATATTGTTGTTATCATCAAATGTTAAGAGAACCCCGCCCGTTGTTAAATTTTTCATTTGTCTGTATTCTTTTTTCCTGATGCACAAAAGATACGAATGCTTTGAGCGTACTATTTTTTTGCAACACCATGCTTTCTTCTTTTCTAAAATCGAATTTTTGCTAAAAGAAGGTCCCCGAGATATTGAATGCGATTAAAGGTTGGAGCCGCACCCGGAAAATAAAATCGGTCGCCCTCTTTCTGTCCTGAGACAAGGCCCTCCAACCACTCTCCTGTTACGACCCAGGCCTCATTGTCCGTTACATTTACCACGTTAAAATTGCCCATGCGCGCGCCTTTTTCCGGAAAAACAACCTGCTCCGACTTACGAATGATACGCAACGTCTTTGGATTAACTTCGGCAATATAAAGAGGCGCGCGGCATCTGAAAACGCCATTATTTAACGCACTGCGGCGATTATAGAGCAGAAAGAGACAATCTCCCTGTACCAGCCAATGCTGCTGGGTGTTAAAATTGCCTAATTTACTTCCGTCTTCAAATAACCAGGGCGTGGGCTCTGTATAATGCAGGCCATCATCACTGGTACATACATACGCCTGTTCATCATGCCGGACAGTCATCAGATATTTATCCTGAAAATGAATGAGCGATGGTTCGGCTAAACCGCGCTTTGAATCTACCCGCAATAAATTGCCTAATTCCAAGCAATGAAATCCTTTGTCGTCAATTCTAGCATGCATAACGGCTGCAGCAGTATACAAATCGTCCGCGGATTCTCTCAGATAAAATGGACAGAGCACGGTCCCGTCATCCAGTTCAATATCGATCTTTGGCCACGCCACATAGTGGAATGTTTTTAATTCGGGGGGAAGATCAATCGGTGTCCATGAGATAAAATCACTCTGTTCAAAATCCCATTCTGTGTAAATCATGGTGTTCTTGTTTTTACATTCATTGGAACGGGCGATGCTTTCCATTTTATACCCTGTGGAGTTTCCCGCATCTCGATAAAACTGAGTTGCCCCCAGGCCGATCAGCTTCTTGGTGGCATGATGGTAGAAGAGGCTGATATTCGGTTTTTCAAAAAAATCATCCGCCCGGGCGATTCCCAGTAAATTCTGACTTTCCATGGGCGGGGTCCAATGACGCCCCATGTCTTTGGTTCGAGTAAAGTGATTGAGCCCACAATCATCCCCAACGAGCTGGTTGACATTGATAAAAACTTCGGGAAT
>JBAYAV010000188.1:0-6101 GCA_041669565.1 Lentisphaeria bacterium | reverse complement strand
GGCCCCCTTGGAATCATTATGATGATGTGGTATAAAATCAAATATGAGGGCCTCCGCGGTGGACTTTCCTTTATTATTCTGATCTCATTTAGTCTGGCATTCGTTAACCTTCTTCCACTGCCTGTTCTAGATGGCGGACATATCACCTATGCCTTGATCGAAGTTATCATCCGACGAAGAATTCCAACTAAAATCATCCTGTTTTTACAAAATCTTTTTGCTATTCTGCTGATTTCATTAATGCTGTATATTTGCTTCTTTGATGGAAAACGGGTTCTCAACCGACTCCTTCCTGCGCCAAAACCCGCAACGGAATCCATCCAGTCTCCCCCGTCAGACTCCGCCGTTTCTTCCCAAAAGACACAACAGAATTCCATTCAGAATGAGTCCTCAAACACGAAAGGAAACTAACGATGTCAAAAAATGAATTCTATCAAGTCGCAATCGATGGCCCAGCTGCTTCTGGGAAAAGCACTGCCGCAAAACTATTGGCAAAACAAATTCACGGATATTATATCAATACGGGCGATATGTATCGAACCATTTCATGGGCAATTATGAAAAACAATGTAGACCCCGTCCATTGTCCAGACCAGGTTCTTCCGCTCCTAAATGTTTGGGACATGCACTATCGCATTGTTGACAACCTGCCACAACTTTTTTTTAACGACGTGCCCGTTCTGCAAAAAGATATCCGCACACCAGAAGTCGCATCCATTGTCAGTTACGTCGCCAAAATTCCAGAAGTCCGCACATGGATGATTGACCGCCAGCGGGAATGCTGCGCTCTTGGAAATATTATTATGGAGGGCCGTGATATTGCAACGGTCATTCTCCCTAAAGCAAGCTATAAATTTTTCATCACCGCCTCGCCGGAAGCACGCGCAAAACGCCGCTTTGCCCAAAGTGAGGAAATCGCAAAAGATGCAACTCTCGCCAAAATAGCCCATGAAATTGCCGAACGGGACCGCATTGACAGCACCCGAAAAATAGCGCCTCTGAAACCCGCAGAAGACTCCGTTATTCTCATAACAGATGAGTTGTCCAAACAACAAGTCGTTGATAAAATGCTCCAATATATTCACGCATAAAAAACTATGATGAACTGGATTTCCATTTATATTTTTATTTGGCTGATCGCAATGTTTTTCAGCTGGATTTTCACACGGCTCGCATGCCGATATGCATTCAAATTCGGTCTGGTTGACAAGCCCAAAAAAGAAGCACACAAACAGCATCGTCGCGCAACACCGGTTGCCGGTGGCGTAGCAATGTGCGCCGCATGGATTACAACATTACTACTATGCCTCGCTGGCGTTTTTTTCGGAAAAGCCTTTCTCGACCCTAAAATCACCCTCTTCTTTTCCGGCATCCCCGTGGCATTAAAAACAATGGGACTCATTGCCGGCTGCGCAGTCTTCCTGACAATGATCGGCATGATTGATGACCACACGCCAATGAAAGCCGGAAGAAAATTCTTCTGGCAAATTGTCATTGCTACGATTACAGCCACTTTCGGTCCCCAAATTACCATTGGACTGCTCCCCTATCCGTGCATCCGCTGGATCATTACTGTTTGCTGGATTCTTACCGTTATGAATGCCTTGAATTTCTTTGACAACATGGATGGCCTCGCCGGAGGAAGTGCCGCTATCGCCACTTTTTTCCTGCTCATCGTCTCCGCCTTCCGCGGTCAATTCTTCGTTGCCAGCCTGACCGCCGCTACTGGCGGAAGTATCTGCGGATTCCTTTTTCTAAATGCACCACCCGCTAAAATTTTTATGGGCGACAGCGGTAGTCATTTTCTCGGATATTGTCTCGCATTGCTTTGTATTATGACAACATTCTACCTTCCCGAAAACACTCCGACTTTTATTCCAACATTAATTCCTTTAATGATTCTAGCAGTACAGCTTTTTGACGCAGCCGCAGTTGTTCTAATTCGCTTAAAACTACATAAGCCAATTTATATCGGTGACAACCGGCATATTTCACACCGTTTTACCAACCTTGGACTCCGCCGCTCCCAAGCCGTGATCGTTATTTGCCTTTTATGCTTTGCATCCGGAGCTGCGGCCGTAACTCTGCTGTGGCTTCCCCCCATCGGAGTTGCACTCGTATGCGCACAAATCTTAACCATCCTAACCATTATTTCTCTTATTCAATTCTATATTCCAGAAAACAATCATCATGAAACTCGATAAGCAATCCATTCGTAAATTTTGTCAATTTGTTCTTAACGAAGATATCGGCTCAGGCGATGCTACAACCTTGGCAATTGTGCCCGAAAATGCTACAACAATTGCCCATTTCAGAACGCGCGAAGAATGCGTTTGTGCGGGCATGCCAGTTCTTAAAATTTTATTCGAAATGCTGGATCCAACTCTGACACTACAGCCCAATGTGGCCGAAGGAACGCTCTGCGCCCCCGGCACAAATATGGCAACCATCAGCGGGCATGCCCGGGCGATTCTCACCGGCGAACGCCCCGCACTTAACTTTTTGCAGCGTCTCAGCGGCGTTGCAACCATAACCCATCAATATGTACAAGCACTCGGAAAATCCAAAACAGTGCTTCTGGATACACGCAAAACCACCCCCGGATTCCGGCAACTTGAAAAATATGCGGTCGCAATGGGTGGCGGACATAATCATCGAATGGGGCTATTTGACCGCGTTATGATCAAGGACAACCATCGTGAAATGGCAAAAATGATCGGCCCGGATTCCATTGCTCTTGCCGTTCAGGCCTGCCGCAAAAAATACCCCAATCTTGAAATTGAAGTAGAGGCAGACACCCTGGAAGAAGTTCGCCTCGCGGCCGAAGCCAAGGTGGAATATATTCTGCTTGATAACATGAGCAATGATACCATGCTGAAAGCTCTTGAAATCATTGCCGGTCGCGCAAAATCGGAAGCCAGTGGCAATATAACCATCGAGCGTCTGCCTTCTATGCGCAATCTCGGTCTGGACTATATCAGCGTCGGCGCATTAACTCATAGCGCTCAGGCAATCGATATCGGGCTCGATATCATGCCCCATGAATCATAAGTTATTAAAAACAAATTTTTAGAATAAAAAAAACGCTGATTGCATTGATAAGCTTTCAGCGTTTTTTTATTTAGAGAAAAGATTTATTTATCTCTATCCGTTTTTTGAAAAATTATTTTTAGGAAGTCATCATTTTTTTTCACGCGTCCGAACTCCGCGCATTAACTCAAATTACAAGAAACAAATATAAGCATTTCTTATTTTATTTTTTCCTTTTGTGGAAAATAAGGTGCAATATTAACTCCATCAAGAAACAAAGTTTTAGCTTCTAAAATATTTTCATGCCTAGAATCGGCAATTTCAAGTTCGCAAGGATCCGAGCTTAGTGGCTTAAATATAATTGTAAAAGTATCATAGCATGGTCCTTTTTTTTCTGCTCCAAAATCATGCATTGCGCGTTCTATCGTTGAAATAATTTCAACATTTTTTAAATGGAATTGCACCGCGGAATGCTCATACTTATCTGTTTCAGGATTGGCGACTTTTGAACGAAGCACATAAAGTTTTCCGGGTATAAGATTCTTAAGTTGCTGGCGCACTGAATTCGTTTTTCCTTTTATCTCTGTAAACTGAAGCAAATGATCACTAAAAGGACTATAAACTTTTTTTATTCCACTGACTTTACGATCAATCACACGAATACTGCCTGGCGCCGCTTCCGATATTTGCCAATAATCCAAATTCTTCGACCAATCAGCATTGGCGAGAATTTCAGGGTATAATTGATACCCCAACTGCTTTGAAAGCATAGCGCTGTTTCCTTCAATAACATAATACCGAACTAACGTAGAAAACCACCGAAGTATTTCCGGATCCGTATAGTAAGAAGCCCACATACTGATTCCACCAATGCCCTCATAATCCGGATCCGTTGCCAGCATATGCATCTGAATATCAAGCCAAACTTTAAAATCAACATTTACATTTCTGGCAGATTGTTCAAATGTGCAAGGCGAAACAATAAAATATTTCATTGCATCCGGACGTATGGAAAGGAAACCTTTTACTCTAGAAGTATAACGGTGCCGTATTTCGGCTTTGGGATCATTCGGAAAACTGTAAGACTCCCAAAAAATATATCCGTTCGATTCTATAATTGTATCAAGTAGTTTTTTTACATCACTTCCTTTCGCATCCCATGGAAAACCAAGCCACGCACAAAAACGCTGATTTGGAAATTTTTTGGAAAATTTCTTGATTGAGTCCTGCGTTACATCATCAAAACCCCTTCCCGGTGAAGTATATCCAAATTGAACATTTTTTGTGTCTTTTTGCCCCGCCGGAACAATAAATTCATCCAGTAAAATACCATTAGTACAATGTTTGGAAACTACAGTACACCAATTTTCATATAACGTTTCAGGGACACCTAAACCAAGGCCAAATAATTGTTTTCGGCCTTCCGATTGCCATTGCTTTACTTCCAATTTTCGGCCATTGGCAACCATGTTAAAAGGTCCCAGAATATGTTTACGAAGCCATTGATAACTATACAAATACATGCCGGCACGTCCACCTTCTCTCGGATTCGTTGGAATGCGTACCATCTCCGTTTCCGACATATCAAATTTCGTGCCAGCAATGCTATAATACAAAGTCACTCCAACTTTTCGAATACGAAGTGAATCACTCCATTGATTGCTCACATGATAAACTCCGGCCGGCAATTCAAAAAATCCGTCTCCATCCCGAAGAACAACTAAAAACTGTTTCCCAAAAGAATCTCGGACTTCTAATTTACCATCACTAGAAGAATGAAAATAGACCCAACTAGGCTCCTTAAGCGTAAATCCAACTGGCCCCTCCACAGAATGAGGGCTTACCAAATCAAAGGAAAAATTATTTTCTAATCCTACACAAATAGACACCACAGAAAAATATATTATGAAACTCAAAAAACAAAAAAAGTAAAAACGTCGCATATGATTGATTCTCCCTTATTAATCTGTGATATCCATCGTTCCATATGGCGTCCAAAAAATAAACGGCGAACGAGCCCAAGGATGTCTTCTGGATATATCCTGGATAAGACTATGTTCCTCACTTCCTACATGCCCGTCAGCATAAAGAATATTGATTAATGTCCCATGACGCGTTAAATCATTATAAAGCCATGGCTTATCTGCAAGCGTGGCATATTTTACATAAGCGGGATGTAAATTTCTATAAAAATAAGTAGATGTCTCATACTGACGCCCCCCATCCATTAAGATCATTGTTTCACAGGGCGTTTTAAATTTCGATACACCATATCCGGCAGCCTCATAGTTGTCTGAATAACTACTGTTATGAGCATCATAACGTCCATCATTTCTGGCAGCTGGATCAAAAAATATTTTTTTGTCTTTACCAATGTTTTCAGAACCAACATAAGGACTCACAAGGCCGATCCAATCACCATCATTGGCACTCATCTGAAGAGTGGAAGAACGAGCTGTATTATCTTCATAGTTATAGCAAAGATAACAATCCCGATCCAATGGATAATGATCATAATCAGCCGTATACATCAAAATCGCAAGACCTAGATTTTTCAGATTACTCTTACAACTTACGTTTTTCGCTTTCGCTCTCGCTTGCTGTAATGCCGGTAACAGCATACTAGCAAGAATAGCTATAATGGCAATAACAACAAGCAATTCAATCAATGTAAAACACTTCTTTAAATTATTTTTCATTTTTACTTCTCCTTTGTTGTAACTTGATTTCCAATTTCATAACCTTTATTTTTTTAAAGATTATTACCTACTTTACAAAACAATATAACAAAATATTTACCATAAAAATCAGTTCTATCCCTTTACAAACTGTTTCTTATAATCTTTTTATTGACCAATTACTAAACATAGCTACCCATGATTGTTACTAATATAGCACGATAATAAAAAATATCAATTAATTACGATTAGGGCATCTGTCCAACATTCCAACAACAAAGAATCATACGCAAAAACGCAGCTATCTCGGTTACTACATCCGCCTGTCAACTTGTAATCATCCCGATTTGGGTATAAGGTAGCCTGTCGCCCTTGAGCAGCACTTCATAATTC
>JBAYAV010000187.1:0-6139 GCA_041669565.1 Lentisphaeria bacterium | reverse complement strand
GATGAAATAAAGCGTCAAAGGGCTTGTGCTCTTTTACCACAGAAAGCGACTCTCTATTTTCCTGCTTATGATGTGGATGCTCATTATTCTGGTAATTATGGCTGTAAGCCCGAGAAGGATGTTGTTTATTTTAATGATGAAAAATTGGGCACGCTGAATGGTGATGATGGAATTTGGCAATTGCAAAAATTCAGTATTCCGTTTGATAAAATAAATTTTCCAGAGGCACCAGGCGGGGCGGGGTTTAATGAATTACGGATTGTAGTGGACATCGATAATGAGGAATCTTTTTGGTGCACGAAGATTGATTGGCTTGCGCTGACTTTTTTTGCGCCTCGTCCTGTGCTTATGGTGCATGGCTGGTGTTCGGATGGATCGGCGTGGAATGTAATGCAGAAAAATTTATCTGAAAAATTTGGAATTCCATCGGAGACGATAGACCTCGATGGAGCGGGCTCGATTCAAAAGAATGGCTATATGATTGCGGAATTTTTAAATTATTCTTGTTCTTATGGATCGATGGGAATGAAATGGTTTTATGGCGCGAAAAGTTTTAATATCATGGCGCATAGCAAAGGCGGTCTTGATGCGCGCTTTTATGTATCAGGACATGGCATGCGGGCAAAAAATATTCGTTATGTAATGCAAATTGCAACACCGAATGGCGGCTGTTATTTAGCGGATTGTTTTTATAAAAACAATGGCTTGACATGGAAAGAACAACTGATTTACGATTTAGGGGCCGTCGGAATAAAAATATCAAAAGCGACGTTCAGTTTGTGTCAGGAAAATATGGCTGCTTTTAATGTCAGGCATCCGTTAACAAAATCCAATGCCGTTATTAATGTTCTTGCAGGACAAATTACAGAAGTTCTTGATTCCTTAAGTCTTTTGGAAAAAAGCCGGCTGAAAGTCTTTCAGAATTTAGGATCCACGAGTTACCACTATGATCCCGATAGGACTCCCATTTGGGATCTCTCTAAAAATGGCGATGGAATTGTTTCGGTAAAGAGTGCTCATGCACTGAACAATGCTGTTCCGGAGTCGCCGTTGCTCTCGCCGTATGCCAATCATATTGATATCAAAGAAAAATTAGCAGAACGATGTCTTGATTGCTATAAGGAACAATTGTGTGAAGTTGTTAAACCGGGGTATACGGGAAAAAAGGAAGCAGCATCGGACGATCTTGTAAATACGGAGCGATATGGTGAGAATGTTTCTCAAGACGTGAGAGGAGAACAGCCGAACGAAGAGGTGGAATGGAGTGCTTCGGATAATGGGGAAAACGGAACGCTTTTTGCAAAAAATATTTTTGTGGCACCTGCAGAAAGGAAGAGAGTGTTTTTTTCGATTACGGAGGATCAGAATTTGGTGTTAACGATTATGCAGGCTACGAGGTCTCTTGGACTTGAATTAGTAACGCCGAGTGGCTCTGTCATAACACCGATGAATCATCCAGATTATTTTTTATATTCGGAGGATGCCGCCGAAGAGGGGGAAGTATTTGATATCGGTATTTTTGGTATGGATTCTCATTTTGTGCAGATTGATATTCCGAAGGCATTGTCGGGGGAGTATCAGCTCACGCTGGATGGCAAGGAGCTGGCGGAGTCAAAAATATATTATTTTTTTACAAAGGATGAAACAGATTCTTGGAAAATAGAAGCGCGTTTGCAGAAGAAAAATGTGCTTCGGGAAGAGCCGTTTGTTATTGAATCGCGCGTTATGGACGCTGGGAATGTGTTGAAATGCTCGGATTATTCTATTTCATGTCAGGTGCGAAAATGTAACAGCTTTGAAGAGGAATGCACGGCAGTTGTGCTTGCGGACCAAGGCTCTGGAGTTGATAAAATTGCCGGGGATGGCGTTTATACTGGGGCTGTTATGGCGACTCAGGGCGGGTTCTATGATTTTTTTCTAACGGCGACAAAAAAAGGATTGCGTGGAGTGAGCGCTGAGCGCAGTCTTGCTTTGATGGGAAGTTGGTCGGGTAATAATGCTGCAATTTCAAGTTTGGAAGAAGAATATGTGGATGAAAATGAAAATGGTCTCTATGATATTTTGCGCGTCAGGGGAAAAATTACGGTTGAAGAAGCTGGTGAATATTGTGTGGATGCGGAATTATTTGCGGATAATGACACGTCTATTGTTCAAGAAGTTTGTTCCTTGACTTGCGATTCGGCAGGCACATGGGATGTGTCTTTTGATTTTTCTGGCGAAACAATTTTTGAGAAACGCATAAGTGGTCCGTATTTATTTCGGAACGTAAAGATATCCCAGCGAAGCGGCTCGCTGTTGATGACGTTGTTAGAATCCGATTTGGAATTAGAGACGCAGGCAAAAAGCTATTTAGAGTTTGAGCATCAACCGCTGTATTTCTTGCAAACGGGAACGGAAAACATGATCGACGAGGATCATGATGGTTATTATGACCGCATTGAAATAATTACAAATCTTTTAGTGGCGGATGGCTACGATAGTTATTATACGTGGAGCGCAAATTTATTAGCGGAGGATGATACTGTTGTGGGAAATGCTTATAATTCAGGTTATTTATCGGAAACGATGGATATAAATTCTCCTGAAAGTATTGCCTTGACATTTTCGTGTGATCAAATTGAAGCAGGGCATTATCGCGGCCCATTTAAGATTCAGATGGTAACTTTGGAAAATCAATATACAAGGTCGGTTACCGCCTATGCGTGTAATTATGAAACAAAGGCTTATTCGCCTTTTGATTTTGTGAAGGATGTAAATATTGTAGACGTGACTGATCAAGTTAAAATGCTGAATGAATCAAGTACAATAAACTACGCTACCGGCGCCTTGAAAATGAATTTTTTATTAAAAAATGTAAATCAGCCTACGGATAAGGCGCTTGATTTGGTTTTTCGTCTGGCATTGCCATCGGATTCAAAAAATAGGCTGGGGCGCATTGATGGTAAAACGGAAAGCGGCGTAGAATATATGGATGTGACCTCTGAGGTGGAAGAGCAGCTCCTGAAAACAGGAAATATGGATTATAAATTTGACCAAGGTGAGGAGGTTGTGATTCAGGCGGATGTTTTTAGCAATGATCGATCTATTCCTGAAATTCAACTCTATTCTTTTTGGGCTGATCCGCCAGCGGAAGAATCAACGCTACCGAAAAACTATTTTTTGGATGAAAATAATGACATGCAAATCAGTGATTGGGAAATACTGCGTGGTGTGGATTTGTGGTATAATCAGCGTTTGAATGATGAAAATCTATTGCAGCTCATCCATTTTTGGCAGTCCGGAGGCTATCAGCGAAATGAAGAAAAACAGTGTTTTGAAAGCAAAGAGTAGATTGAAAAAGTTTGTGGATCGGCACTTTTTTAAGCGTTGAAACAGGGCAATTAAAAGCCCTGTAATGGGTTGCCACAATCCGAGTTGTAAAACGGCAAAGTGTGAAGAATGATCTTTTTCCTGGTGAATGAGATATTTCTTTTTTACCCAAAAAAAGAATATCGCCATTGGGAAAAGAAAAAAGGAGAATTGTAATGAGTCAGGAAAACAAAATGGCGGCACTTAGTTTTATCATTGTTATTATTGCCTTGCTGGCAGCAATCACAAATAAAGATTTTTTCGATCGTATCAGCTTGGAAGAAATCAACGGAAAAGAAAAGGCGTATCCGCGGCAAAAAAAATTGCCGAATCCAGAGTTTCAAAAAAAAATCAGGATTGATAACCTTAAAAAAGAAGATAAAAAAAAGACAGAATTTTTTTTCAAAAAGAAAGAATATGACATGGAAAAAGTAAAAGAACATGCGGGTAGTGATCTCTTAAATGAAACAAAAAAAATATACGAAATGAAACAAAGTGTTCTAAAAATATGGCGCATAAAACAAAAGAATGAGGCGATGCGTTTCAGCGTTGCAGAAATGTACAATGAAGGAAAAGAACTCGAAAAAAATCGAAATCATCTACGGCCTTATATTTATCAAAATGGCATCCCCGAAAGGCGCTTGTCGCAGGAGGAAGAATTTCTGAAAATGGAATCGCTGCAAGATCTTTCCGATCAAAAAAAATATGCGTTCAATCAGGAAATTCAACAGGATGAGGATACACTTGTTATTCATCTGATCTTAAAAAAAGAGACTGATTTGCAAAAAAATCTTTGGAAATATGGCGTTATTTTTTCTCAGAAAATACCAGAGGGCTATCAATTCATGAAAAATGAAAACGATTCCGGATGGAGCTCTGTGAAAAATGGGACATTGAAATTTTTGGCTTTGCCATCGCAAAATCCGAATGAAATTGATGTCGGACTTGTTTTTGCCCAGAATAAATTAATACCAGCAACAACCGTTATTCAGCCGGCATCCTGCTGTTTCCAAAATGACAGCGGCCAAAAAGTGCTCTGCACGAGTCTGTAATGAAATGGAATGCCATACATAAGAAGATTCGCGGGATTGTACTGTTGCTTTTGTGGAGCATCATTTCACAGGGTAAAGTACTGCTGATTGTATGTCCACAGGCGTATCAAGTTTCGCTACAGCCCTATTTGTCTTATCGCCGAAATCAGGGCTGGAATGTACAAATTATTGTTCCTGATAAAGCCGATTGCGCTGTTATCCGCCATCAAATTAGTTGTTTCTATTGGGAAAATAAACTAAAATCCGGGCATTTGCTGCTGATTGGCGATGAAACACAGATTCCCTATTGGCAGGGAAGGGATGGCGTTGTCTCGAAAACAGACTGGTATTATGCTTGTATGGATGGCAAGGATGATTGTGTTGCTGATTGGGCTTATGGACGAATTCCTGCTGTAACATCGGCAGAATTATCGGCATACTATTTACGACTTATGAAATGGGAGGAAGGGGAGGAGCCGGATGGTTGCAATCTCACTTGTATCGTATCGGGGGATTACAGTGCAGAGTATCAGAAGGTTTATGCGCAATTGGAATCCAGTGATGTACAGACTCCTGTTTGGCAAATTTGTGAAATAAATGGCCTCCCGGATAAAAATTGCTTGTCAGAGTTTAGGGAAGCTATTGCTGACGGTATTGATGTGCTGCTTTATTTTGGCAGGACTGATGACAATGGCTGGCAGAATCCAACCTGGGATATCGACAAAGTCCAGGCAGAGGAAAGTACGGGCTTTATTCCTGTGGTTTACTGCTTTGCGACCGCACCCGAAATTTTTTTTGCGGATCAATGGCTGTTAAATTCAGAACATGGATGTAAAATTTGCGGTATTTTATCACCGATGTCGGCTGTGGACTGGCGTGATTCTTGTGAGTGGGAAAAGATGTTGTTTGTGACGTGGGCTGAAAATCCGGATGGGACATATGGTGAAATTTTTCAAAAGGCAAAAAAAAGTATGTGGGGTGTTTTTTCGGATGCACGCGGGCTGCAGTTATCAGAAAATTATTACTGGTGTGGAGATCCTACAATGACGCCTGTTAAGAATTGGTCAAGAAAAATAACGGATTATCAGGTCTATCGGTGTATAAGCTCATGCAGAGTGGCTAAAAAGGAACAAATAAAGGTCTTGCTTGATGTTTGTACTCCTGGCGAAAAGGACGTCTTTTTGTTGCTTCGAGAAAAACTCCCGTATGGTTGGCAGGCTGTTGATTTCACATGGAACGGTAATGCAATTGAAACGATTCCGGATGGCAATGATATGAAATGTTTGTTGAATATTTCGAAAACGCAAAACAGAGGGGAACTACTATATTCTCTAAAAACGGGGGGGTATCCTGGAGCCTGTTATTGTATTTCTGGTGAATTTTGGGCGGAGAACAAAAAGAGAGAAATAGTGGGGGACCAGGAGATCGAGGTGATCAATAATTATAGCGTGGTGGATTTTCAATTGGAGCCGGGGTGGAATTTGCTTTTTCCCAAAAACGATGTTTCGGATATGGAAATTCAGGTGAATGGGAATGAAAAAATTTGGAAATTGGATCCAAACGGTCTTGGAGTGTGGGTCCAGGCAAGGATGGCGGACCTAGTTTCTGGCAGTGCTTTTTGGGTTTTTTCGGATAAGAAGTGTTGTTCTTTGTGGCAATGCTTGGTCCTTTCTGAAAGTGTGCACGACCCCGAAAAGGAAAAGCGGGGCTGGCAGATTTGGGGGTGTGCTGATGAAGCAGGGGAGTGCAACTGGCAGTGG
>JBAYAV010000186.1:0-6154 GCA_041669565.1 Lentisphaeria bacterium | reverse complement strand
TCGTGATTTGATTTTGGGGCCGACAACGAGGAGCATACCCTCAGGTATGTGACGAGGTTGGCGGCACAAAAAGCATTCACGAGAATTAGGCAAATGTAAAGGTTATTTCTGAACAGCCCCTTAGATGACAATAGTTCTCTAATGCATTTTCCTCATTGGGCGATGAGCCATCAGCATCCCTTTGATGACGTCATTACATTACAATGCAGCAGTAAACTGTTCGCTTCCATAGACGAAGAAAAAACGCGCCATTTTTTCCGTTTGCAAGGCAAACGCCGTATCGAAACGGAATACTGGGCATATGATTCAACCAGCATTTCAAGCTATTTAGAGACACTCAAACAAGTAAAATATGGAAAAAACAAAGAGAATGATCTTTTACCACAGATTAATCTTTTGCTGATTTTCGGTAAACAATCTGGCTTGCCATTCTACTACAGGAAGCGAGCAGGAAATATTCCTGATGTGATAACAGTCAGAACATTTCTAAAAGAACTGGATATCCTTGGATACAGCAAGGTAAAACTTGTCATGGACCGGGAATTTTACAGTGAAATGAATATCAATCAACTTTTTCAGTATCACGAAAAGTTTATCCTAGCAGCTAGATGCACTTTGGCTTTTGTTCATGAGCGGTTTAAATGCTGGCATGAAACAATAAAAGATCTGAACTGTTACGACGAAGCAAGTTGTCTTTATTATCGCAGCGAAATCATCTTCGGACGATATTCACAGAAAAGACCCTATAAAAAAGATCTTTTGACGGCAAAACGCAGGATATATCTACACGTATTTTTTAATTCAGAAAAAGCCGCTGATTAAGAAAAAGCCTTCAATGCAAAGTTGCTGAAAATGCAGAGAGAGCTGAAGAATAATGAATGCAAGAAATCCCATGAAAAAGCTTTTGCAATATTAAGGAACGATTAAACTGCCGCCGTTTTCTTGTCTCTTCCGAGGTTCGTTTGAATGGCAAACTTTTTGTCGAATTTCTGGCACTAATGATCATTTCCTATATTCATAAAAAAATGCAGGTTAAAGAACGATACAAAACTTATATGATGATAGAACTTTTCGAGGAATTGGAGCTTGTACAAAGTTTCTGTGAACCCGGACGAGCACCAATAGTCGGAGAAGTGTTAAAAAAACAATGCGATATTTACGAGGCACTGGATATCAAACCGCCTTTGACATAATCATTGTTATGTGTTGGCGGGAATCCAGGTCTCAAGGCCCGAATGCATGCAAAAATCAAGTCTTTGGAAAAAGCCAAGCTGTTTATGTCAGGCACATTTGTTCACAAAATGCGCAAGTGTGGCAATCCGGCTTGTGTTTGCGCCAATGGAGGTCCGCTACATCCGGCATGCGTTGCCGGTGATTCTTTTTAACTGTGTTAAATCGCAATAATCATAAAAAGAATGAATCTAAGACGAAATAAGGCCTATATTATTTACAAAACAAGACCGGCGATGGCGTGCTAAAAAAATGAATATCATAAAAAAAACAACGATAAAATTTAAGGAAATCATTTTAAAAGATATTAAGCGGTCTTTTGATTTTTCATTTCCATTTCCATTAGCGAGCATTGGATTTTGTCACAATTTTGTTTCTTCGGGGATGTTTTATCCGGCAAAATTTGAAGTCACGATTCGTCTTTCGTCTGCGGATTCTTTTTCAACGGATATTATTAATGGCGAAAAATACAGATGTCATTTTCCGAATGTTGCGGTAAAAATCCCCCCCCAGAAACATTATTATGCCATACCCGCACCGCGCGAAGCATTTTATTTTTCCTATGATCTCTCATTGGCTGAACTTGCAAAAGGAACGCATTTAATTCCAAGTGTGCCGGTATGGGAAATTAAATTAACCGACGACTTAAACGAAAAGATTCAAGAATTATCCGAATTAATGAATCATTCTTATGATAAATATGTTGTGGATAAAATGGATCTTTTGGCTTTACAGCTTTGGGAAGAATTAGTCATACAGCAAACTCAAAAAGAAAAGAAGGAAGATTTTATTGAAATGAGAATAAAAAAAATCGTGTCCTATTTTCAGATGAACTATAATAAACATATTGATCTTATGGCGGTCATTTCAACGAATGGCTTCTCACGCCGTTCCTTTTTTCGGCATTGGAAAAAATATTTTGATTTATCCCCCACGCTTTATTTACGAAATCTGAAGTTACAGGAAGCAGAACGGCTTCTCTGTGAATCGGACATGAATATTAACCAAATTTCATTCTATTTAAATTTTAAGGATTGCCCTTATTTTTGCTCCCTTTTTAAATCGCGCTACGGTAAAACTCCTTTGCAATATAAAAAATATAAATATCTCCGTTATATCAATAACAGCAACCTCTAAAACATGCCCGATGCTATGATATCTAATCGCTAAAATATCGATTTTAGTGGATGGCAATAAAATGAATCTATATCGTTCCGGCCTTAAAGAGATTCAGGGACGATGGTTTAAAATGAAAGATTATTCCGGAAATGGTAATTATGACTGGGGATATGTTGCTCGAGTCCATTTTTTCCATCCACAAGTATCCGGATTTTTTTCCAGTACGGTCAACCCAAAACTGGATAAAAAATCCGGGGTGTTTTTTGACTATATTGAATTTATTCCCTTGAAAGAATTTAAGGATGAGAAGTTGGCGAATTCTTTGCCTTTAATAAGCCTTTGAAGCCCCAGAAGAATAGGATGGATGAAGCGTAACCATGATGAAAATATGCCATGATTCGTAGAAATCGCTGATCATGGCTGTTACTTTTTGGCTGTTTTAGAGCTTGTTTTGACGCAACATTTCTAAGAGGTCCGTTATGAATGGGAATAAGTGGTGTCTGCGGCAAAATCAGGAACGCATTTGAGATTATTCATCTGCGTTAATTCGCGGCGGTTTTTTTATTTAAGAAAAGGCCTTAATACGGTAATTCACGACTGAAATAAAAAAATGATGGGCTATGATTTATAAATATTTAGCAATGAATAAGAGGACGTGCGAGCTTTTGTTTGAATTTATATATTGAAAATAAATAATAAAGAAAGACACGTGAACATTTTTAATTCATAACTCATCATTTTTATTTTAACATATAAATAAGGAAGAACCATTACAAAATAGTATAATGATATGATTCTTTCAATATTTACATTTCTTGAGTTTTCTTTTTTTCTATAAGTTTGAACTCAAGATCTATTGTTTGGAGTTCTTCTCCCAAACCAAGTTTTGCTTTTATTTCTTTAAAAATTTCCTCTCTTAAATTTTTCCGAGTATCAACTAAATCGCTACCAGCTGGTGCTTGGAGATACAATTTTAGCAGAAAAGCACCATTCCGTTTTTTTAATTTCAGGTCTTTCAATTCAATATTAGGAAAGGTGTGAACAACACTTCTCAAAAAAGTTCGGATTGCGTCAACTGAGAGAAAGAAAAGGCCTCCCTTTTCCTCAATTGAGATACCCTTATTGGCGCCTTTTCTGGCAACAATAACTAAATAAGCAAGAACGATTAATACTGCCAGCAACAGTCCAACCCAAAAACCAATTCGAAAATCTGCGCTGACCCATAGGCAGGAATTGCTTTTGCAAAAAGCGATCATTTTATCCATTGCTAATCTCCCTTTTCATTAATTTTTTTATTTACTCTGCAAGATCAACAGGGGGCTCTACTTCTTCATCTTTTTCAACTTCTTTATGCTCTTCTTCAACTTCACGAACAAAAACATTAACTTTGGAAACTTTAATGCCGCATAAAAGCTCAACTTTTTCTTTTATAGTCGCTTGAATTTTTTTGGCTACATCAACAAGAGAAACACCAAAACGAAGAATAAGTATCAGGCTGATTTCAGCTTCGCCATCGCCTAATTCAATGCAAATACTGCGGTCATAATTACGCTTACTTAAAATATCGGCAATCCCTTCTACAATGCCCTGGGGTGAAAAACGGATGACACCCTCAACTTCCAGTGTGTATTTCCGCACAATGGACGCAATTACATTATTGGAAATTTGAATGCTGCCTTCATTGTTATCTTCACTTATTGCAATTTCGCCGGCATCTTGTATTTCTGCGTGTTCTTTTGTTTGCGGAATTTCTTTATCTTTATTGAGATTTTCTTCACTCATAAATATCTCCTTTTTTAAGCTTTAACAAAATTCATATTCGTTTTATATGAAAGAATGTAACTTTGTAATCAAACTTACACTATAGAATAATATACTTCAACTATTTTTTTTGGGTACTATTCACCCTTTTTTTTATGAATAAAAGGAATCGGACTCCGTAAATAGTTTTTCAAAAAAAGGATTGTAAAGGACGCTTTATTGTTCGTGTCTTGTTTTGTAAAAAAGGAAAATAATCTCTCGTGGTTGGGAAAAGGACACAAAAAGCCGAAAGACTCAAATCATACCCGAATCCGTAAAGTAAAAATCGCTTCGTCATTTTCTCGGATTCAAGGACTCTGATTTTGAAAATATGCCGTTTTCGCCAACCGGCTGCACTCGCAGTCGGGCCGTATTGCTTGGAAAAAAGGTCTCTATGGATTCCTTTGATCTCCCCTTGATGCTTTTTGGGCGGGTATCCAGACGCTGCCGATAGGTTCCCTCCCTGTGAGTGGACGTGACCCCCCGCAACCTTACAGAAGAGAAGGCTAGGACGGAACTTTCCAATGTCCGCATAATTGCTGTTGCCGGCGGTCACGAGGCCAATGGTGCTGCGGATATTTCCATCCAACCGTTTTTTTTACAAAGGAAAAACCGCCATCCGAGTTGATTTCTTCAAAAATTAGCATAAATTTAAGCATTGATAATTTCGTTGGTGATTGGAATTATAATGCTTTGTAGATAATATAAGATACTACAAATTAACATGTTGTCAATTATTTTAAGTGTTTTTTGCGTGGCAATTCATGGATTTAGGATTAAGTTATTACAATTTTAAAAGAGGTAAATATTGAAAGTTCATATTATTCTAAATTCTCACCTTGATCCGGTTTGGTTATGGACTTGGTCTCAGGGGGTAGATGAAGTATTGTCTACAGCTCGAACCGCATGCGATATTCTGGATGAATATCCAGAAACTATTCTTACTCGAGGAGAAGCATGGTTTTATGCTACAGTACAAGAATATTCCCCAGTGCTATTTGAGCGATTGAAAAAACATGTCCAGACAGGCCGCTTGCAAGTTGTTGGTGGATGGTGGGTTCAAGCTGATTGTAATTTGCCGACGGCTTCTTCCTTTATTCATCAAGGAACCATTGCTCAAAAGTATTTTCAGGAAAACTTTGGTTTGAAAACATCCGTTGGATATAATGTTGACAGCTTTGGACATGCGGGAACGCTTCCTGATTTTTATCAGGCTGTGGGAATTAATACTTATATAATGATGCGTCCACAGGAACATGAGATGCATTTGCCCAGTAATCTTTTTCGCTGGCAGTCTCCAAATGGCAATGAACTTACCACATTTAGAATAAGTCGAGCCTATTGTACTACCGGAAGTATTGAAAATATTGTGGCAAATATAGAAGCTACACTTGCGGATGCGGACAAAAATATTGAACATACGATGTGCTTTGTTGGTGTTGGAGACCATGGCGGCGGACCCGCTCGACGAGAAATTGAGTGGCTAATGAAACACCGTAACTATAAACCTGGAGTTGAATTGATATTCAGTCATCCGCGTGCTTTTTTTGATGCAATAAGCAATCAGATAGAAAAATTACCCGTAGTTACGAATGAATTGCAGCATCACTCAGTTGGTTGTTATAGCGTTGTTCATCGTATAAAGCAAGAAGTTCGCCGAGCGGAAGAACTTATTCAACAAGCCGAAAATATACTGAAGGCTAATTCTGACTATCTTACGTCGTCTAATCGTATGGCACTGGATGAAGCTTGGAAGTATATTTTATTCAATCAATTCCACGATATTCTTGCCGGCAGTTCTATTCGCAGTGCTTATGAACATGCTTATGATGAACTGGGGGCAAGTAAAACAATATCACGCCGAATTATTGTGCATACAACGAGACGGATGTTGGAGAAAATTGGACCCGCATTGGAACAACAATTATTTTTTGTAAATACTTCTGATCAAGCTTTTGATGGCTATATTGAATTTGAACCTTGGCTTGATTATTTATGGGCTGTT
>JBAYAV010000185.1:0-6158 GCA_041669565.1 Lentisphaeria bacterium | reverse complement strand
CTCTCTAAGGGGCTGTTCAGAAATAACCTTTACATTTGCCTAATTCTCGTGAATGCTTTTTGTGCCGCCAACCTCGTCACATACCTGAGGGTATGCTCCTCGTTGTTGGCCCCAAAATCAAATCACGATTTTTTCGGCAAATTGTCAAGTTAATTTTTTTACAACCCCTAAATAAACAGATCTTCACTAGAATCTGTGGGTTAAATACACCTGAACCTGTAATTTATCAAATAGCAGAACCTGTTGTGACTGTATTTTGAATTCTTCTTTCAAAAAAAAGTTTTTTGAAAAATAGAATCGTAACGAATCCAGCATAAAGTCATTCGATAAAATGTATAGGGTTAGCATAAAGTCGTTCGATAAAATGTGTTTTGACTGACCGGTTACAAGATTATGGCGTTTGTAGTGTGCCTTTACTCCACAAGTATAAAGAGATGCCTATTTTGACCGATGCATTGCAAATTACTGCACCTATCCTATACGCCCTCCCAAAATTTCAAGATTGTGCAATAAGACTAAGACTCCTCCGTCATCATAATCTCTATCAAGCACAATCTTTTCGATAGATATAAAAGTAAAAATATAATATTTACAGTTTCTGCAACTTGTTGTTTATGTATTTATACACGCCTAAAAGTTTCATTAGTATTTCCAGTTTTTTCAAAACATCTGGTGTAGTAACATCCATACTTTTGCGCCACCACCAAGCTTACGTTATCGTTATTTTTGATTACGTTCCACCGCGCTTTCGCTTTTCAATTCTTTTATTTCAGCGTAGATAGAGGGGCGTGATCGTTCCGAAAGTCAAGCTTCTTGATTTGATTTTAAGATAAAAAAAAACATGAAATTATATATTTGTAGAATTTATTTTTTTATAATTTCTTTGTAAAAAAATAAATCCACTATTGACAAAACAAACAAAAGGATATATATTGAATACAAACAACAAGTTGCAAAAACAAATAAAGAGTGCGATTTAATGATAAAAACAAAGCAAGCCACGAATATGCAGACTGTAGCAGATCAGCTTGGAATTTCCAAATCGACAGTATCTCGCGCCTTGAGTGGTCAATCTACCGTTTCTGATGCAATGCGCAAAAGAATATTTTCTGCTTGTGAAGAGCTCGGGTATCAGCTTAATCATAGTGTTCAGGATTTAATAACCAAGGGGCGCAGTGGAATTACCCGTAATATTGCGTATATCCTGGTTGATCGTAATTTTGCGGATCCGGCTTACAGTCGTAATCTTGATGGAATTGCTAAAACTTTAAAAGAGAGTAATTTTCATCTTCATTTGGTCCGGCTTGAAGGAACAGAACGAAATATCTTTGATTTTCCTCCACTGTTGCGTGACAAACGAATTGATGGTATGTTGATTTCCGGCTTATTGAATAAAGAAATTATCAGTGCAATTGACAAACTTGATATAGAATATGTTATTTTGGGTATGTTTTCGAAGGCTGTTTCCAGAAATGCCCCTATCGTTCAAATAGATATGGAATATTGTTGTTATGAAGCAGCAGAAAAAATCAGCAAACACGGTTTAAAACGAGTCGCTTATTTTGATGAATCTCATGAAAACTTTTATGATCTTGCGTTTTTTGAGTGCTTCAAATATGCGTTGCTAGAAAATGGTATTCCTTTTGATTCTTCTTTGTTTTATTGTGGCAATGGTTTATTTTCTGGTGCCTATGATTGCATGAAAAAGGTCTTTCTTCAGGAAGGAGAATTGCCGTTTGACTCTATTGTTTGTTGGGATAATCGTACAGCACGAGAAATAGAAGAATTGATAATCGGATATTACGGGCTCAGGGAAAAGCCCGAAATAGTTATTATCACCTGCGCTCCATATAAAGAAAAGTTTAATGTTCCAGCAATCACGATTGATGTTGCTCCAGAATCAACTGCGGCGACTGCAGCGCAATTGCTTGTTGATATATTACAAAAAAAAACAAGTAAAAATAATGATAAATCAAAATTAAATAATATTTCAATTCAAAGAAATGGAATGATCATGATGTCAAAACACATAAATAAATAACAAAAAATCACTTTAACAAAAACAGCAAGGAGAAAGTAGACCTATCGGGAAAATATTAAAATCACCATCCAACAAACAACAACACGAAAAAGTGCTCGTTGCAACAAAAATGAACTACAAAATCAAATCAATTGGTTTGTTTTCAGTCCATCAATCGACAAAAATAGAAATCCGGAATTCTTTCACGAATTTAGGTATAATTTAAGTTCTGATAATAAGATACGTTTGAAAACATAAATAGAAGGGAAAAAGAAAAATGAAAAAGAAAAAATTTACACTTATTGAGCTCCTTGTCGTAATTGCTATTATTGCAATTCTTGCTTCAATGTTGCTCCCCGCATTACAACAGGCCCGTTTTGCAGCTAAAAAAATAAGTTGTACAAATAACCTAAAGCAGATCGGCTTAGCGATAAATATGTATGGCATTAATAATGATGGTTATCCGTATTATCAAACCAGAGGCACCAAGGCTAGCGCTTATGATGTCCGTTCCGGTTATGCACCTCTTGGGTCCTTGATTGACGATGGAGATATTGGCAGTGCCACTATGACTTCTGCAGAGAGAGTGAAAATTAAATCATTGTTTTGTCCGGGAATGCATAACACCAACTACATTTTGGGCAATGCCGGTTATCGTTCATCCTATTCCTTTAGAGAGGAAGCTACCATTAAAGGCAAAAGGCATGTAGTGCCAGGCTGGCATCCAACATTACCAGCCTATAAGTTGTCAAAAGTAGCAGGAATTGTTATGGGATATGATGTTTGTGAGTGGGGACTTCTAAGTCATGCGAGCAAAGGGATGAATCTGCTTTATGGCGATGGTAGCGTGATATGGTTTAAAAGTGTAGTACCTCAGTTCGCAGGGAATGCTATTACTATAAACACTTTTTTCACTGCTCAAGCAGACAGATAATAATTTGTAATGGAAAGAATATATAAAATGTATAAGAAATTTTTGTTCCTTATAGCTTTGCCATTAAGTTTTTTAACTTCGTCCATTTATGCAGATGCAGGAATAAATATTGTTGATAATGGTAAGCCCAATGCCTGCATAATCTTGTCGAAGCAAAACAACTGGGCGACTTTAGAAGCAGCGAAAGAATTGAATTACCATATTCAAAAAGCATCAGGGGTCAAACTGCCAATTTACAATGAGGATGAAAAAATTGGCAATAAGGTAAAAATCTATATTGGTAATACTTTGGCTGCTCAAAAGGCTGGCATCGATGTGAATGCTTTGCAACCGAATCAATTGGTCGTTAAAAGTACTGAAAACAAAATTTTTCTTATCGGGAAAGATAGTGATTATAGAAAAGAAGGGATTAAAGCTTCGCCTTTCTCGCGGGAACGGGGGTCGCTGTGGGCTACTTATGAATTTCTTGAGCATTATATGAAAGTCAAATGGCTTTGGCCCGGGAAAACGGGTGAAGTCATCCCGCATATGAGTTCCATAAGTATTCCTGAAAATATATATATCAATAAGGAAGCCCCTTTAATTTCAGCTCGTTGGGGAAATAATCCGATGCGCCGGGTGAAAAATCCTACCCAAGAACAGCAAAATTTCATTAAAGATGAAGACTTATGGTTGCAAAGACATCGGCACGCAGAGGTGACTAGTCCTTTAGTTATGCATAGTTTTCGAGAGTATTACAAACGTTTTTTTAAGCAACATCCCGAATATTTTCAATTATTGCCAGATGGCCGAAGAGGATTATTACCGGGTGGAGAGAAACGGGAGTATCAGGTTGGACTTTGTCCCTCAAGTACAGCTTTACATAAAAGAATTCTTAAAGATTGGGAAGAAAAAAAATGTTCTCAAATACGGAAAAGGTGGATAAGGGATGATGACAAATGGGTATTTATCGGCGAAAATGATACTTTAGGTTTTTGTTGCTGTGAGAAGTGCAGATCATGGGATGCGTCTGATCCGGGGTTCAAGTCCGATCCTTACTGGGGAGCGAAACGTATTCCAACGCATTCGGAGCGTTTCAATGCAACCGTTCATTTAATCGGTGATAATAAAGGTCGGCCTTCATTGTCGGATCGCTATGCAAAATTTTATCTAGCCGTTCAGGATGTATTTAACAAAGCCGGCTATAAAGATATCATTGTTGCTGGCTTTGCTTACGCAAACTATACAAAAGCTCCTAAAGTAACGAAATTAAATAAAAATATTAGTATCACTTTTGTTCCACCCATTGATTTTCCTTTTTCTAAGGAAAAAATCGATAACGTAAAAAAAGAATGGAACGGCTGGCATGAATCGGGAGTCGAATTGATGACCTTAAGGCCGAATTATACCCTAAGTGGCTATAATTTACCTATTTCGTATGGCAAAGAACATTGTGATATCGTTAATTATGCAGCAGAAAGAGGTTTATGTGCAACCTTTTTTGATAGTTTAGTAGGTCAATATGGTGGCCAAGCTTTATCTTTATATACTGTAGCAAAGCTTAATGCGGATCCCAAAACAAAATATAACGATATTCTAAAAGACTTTACGGATAGTTTTGTTCCGGCAAATGAAGAAGTTGGAGAATATTTGAATTATTGGCAAAAGTTTTCTGAAAAAATTGCCGTAAATGATAAAGATTTTGCTGAAAAACGTAAACGTAATGGAGCTTACCGCTACTGGTTCTGGTTATTACTTGCGGATGAATATTTCACCCCGCCAGTAATGCAAAATGCGCAGCAATTATTAAATAAAGCTTTTGTAAAAGCAAAAGGAACTCCAGCAGAGCAGAGGGTTACATTTTTACAACAAGGTTTAGAACATGCCATCCTGACAATGGAAACAGTTACAGCATGGAAAATATACAAAAAAACATTCTCCGCTAAAGATTTGCTGACATTTAAAAAGAAATTAAAGTCTTTATATCAATTTCGCGATAAAATAAAGAATACGAATATTTCAAATTTAGCTATTCTTTATCGCTGGGAAAAGTGGCTTTGGGGTAAATATACAAAAGAATTCATAGAAGGGTAATAAACAATGCTTGTAACCGCTTATTGTTTATGTCATTACAATTGGGTTGTAAGACCACGGCATATAAGAGAAAACTATGAAGACATTGCACAACAAGGATTTAATGCAGTCGCACTTTCCTTTAGTGAAGATGACGCGCAATATTGTCAAAGGACTTTTGAGTTCCATGTAAACGAGGCCCATAAAGTCGGCTTGAAAGTACTCGTGATTCCGAGTCGTCTGGGCAATCGTTTTGCGGGGGCCCCATACATGCCAAGTCCATGGCTGGCAGCTCATCCAGAAGCTCAAATTCCAAACTTTACCAGTCATCTCGGAGCAGTTGGCTGTGTAGAATCCCCACTTTTTCAGGAATGGATTAAAGGATTTATGAAAAAACTTCTGAATAATTATGATCTGGATGGCATCATTTGGGATGAACCAAAGTACACCGAGTTGGCATCCAGTCATCCGGACTCCATTAAAGTATATGGACATAGCCCTACTCCGGATCAAGTCGATGATCATTTTCTTGATTTTTTCTCGGATTTGTGTGGTTTTTGTGCGACTCAAAAGAAAGATTGCATACAAACTTTATTTTGTAGTCCCAGCAACAGAGAATATTTTACCAGTAGAGCTCCAAAAATAAAAGAGATTTCATATGCGGGGTATGATGGCCCCTTGGCCCCTTGCAGTTATTTTAAGGAAATGCCGATAAAAAATAAAAAATATATTACGGACTCTTGGGAAAGAACAAAAAGAGAGTGTAAAGAGGCTGGAGTAAAAACTTTTGCGCTGATTGAAAATATATTACTGGCAGCTACAAATATAGAAGAATTTTCTGATAACCTTCATTCATATCTGAAAATGGCCTCCCCGGAACATATCGCTTTCTATTATTACGGACATAATAATGAAAAACCGGAATTAATTCAAAAAATTGTAAGCGATGCAATTCGTTCCTTAAAAAAATAAAAACTGATTTCAGTTCATTAAACATAAATCATGTCTATCAGGTTCCATGTTTTATAGCCTAAAATCCGCAGTTTTTTATAGTACACACAGATTTTTCTCAAAACCGGACTCCATCCGCCAAACATCTGTTTGTCACTTGTCCAAGTTTATTTTCAATCCGAATTCCTTGAATACGTCTTG
>JBAYAV010000184.1:0-6231 GCA_041669565.1 Lentisphaeria bacterium | reverse complement strand
ACACAGCAAATTATCCGTACGATTTTTTAGTTTTCACATAAATTTCATATTTACAATATATCTCTTCATTCAACAAAATGCACCCATGCCATATAAAATTTAAAGAACGGGCATAAGACTCACTTTCTAATACTCCATTCCCTTCCGGGCAAGGATGCCCTTTTGATACGGGTGTTTTACTTCTTGAATATCTGAAACCAGATCCGAAATTTCTAAAAGTTCTGCCGGCGAGTCACGCCCTGTTACGATTACATTTAGGGTTTTTCGCCGGTTTAGCAATGCCTTGCAGACTTCGTTTACAGCCAAAAAATTCAAGGATAGCGCCACATTAATTTCATCCAAAACAAGCAGATCTCCATCGAAACTATTGAGCATTTCTGCTGCTTTTTTCCAGCCGGCCAAAGCAAAGCCCTTATGGTCTCCGGGCTTAATCGTGAACCCGAGTCCAAGATCTTCAAAAAGGATCTCCGGAAAATACTCCCTAAAAAAAAGTTTTTCCCCCGTGACTCTATCATCTTTCAAAAACTGCAAAATAGCCACTTTCCAATGATATCCCAACGCACGAAGGACGGTTCCCAATGCACCCGTTGTCTTGCCTTTTCCATTTCCAGTATAATTATAAAGCATGCCTTGTTCTAATTTTGCCATAATGCGTCTCCTGTTTTTGCCCGAGCTTATTCTTTTTATCTCTATTCCTATAATGGAGAAACTATTATAAAATAAACGCTCTATTTGTTTTACCGACTTTTTTTAATTGATTTTTTTTCAAGCACAACAGCCATAAAATCATTCTATATTCAAAAACAACTCCCCAAAAATGTTGATCTATTTCAAGTTCGGCTCTGCGTTGTTCTTTTTTAGAGAAATTCTTTTGAAATTACCCTAATAAGGGTTAAATTACAGTTTGTGTTTATGGGGTGGAAGCAACATAAGAAAAAACGGCAAACGAAACCCATGTTTTATATTGCGTACCCGTTTTTTACAAGAAAAGAAATTGCACTAAATAATTTTCCGGCATTCGAATGTCCACAAACTTACCGAAGACATCCCCTAACAAATGATTTATTCGATAAAACGTGAATCGTCTGTAGAAAAACAATTCGAATATCCCGTCTTTTTTCCATATCTCCTATTATCTTTTTTCACAAAAAGGCCTCCTATTTATGTCCTATCAAAATATAGAAATTCCGAAAGGTTCTGTTTTTCTAGTCACTGGTGGTGCCGGTTTTATCGGTTCCAACTTATGCGAAGCCTTGTTAAAGCTCGGGCAGCAAGTTCGTTGCCTCGATGATTTGTCAACAGGTTTTCAAAAAAATGTTGATCTTTTCATCAGCAATTCCAATTATACCTTTATAAACGGTGACATTAAAAATTTTGACACCTGCCTTACGGCATCCAAAGGCGTTGATTTTATATTACATCAGGCCGCCTGGGGAAGCGTTCCACGTTCCATTGAAATGCCGCTGTTTTATGAAAAAAACAATATCGGCGGAACACTGAATATGATGGAAGCCGCACGACAAAACCACGTAAAAAAATTCGTCTACGCCAGCAGTTCCAGCGTGTACGGCGATGACGCCGCACTGCCAAAAGTAGAAGGCCACGAGGGAAACCCTCTTTCCCCCTACGCATTAACCAAACGCACCAATGAAGAATATGCCAAAATATATACAAGCATTTACAACCTTGATACTTATGGTCTGCGATACTTCAATGTTTTTGGCAAACGACAAAATCCAGACGGCGCATACGCCGCTGTTATTCCTAGATTTATCCGACAATTATTACACAACGAACAACCAATAATTCATGGCGATGGAAAACAAAGCCGTGATTTTACTTATATTGAAAATGTAATTGAGGCTAATTTAAAGGCATGCTTAGCCCCCTCCAAATTTGCCGGGGGTGCTTTTAATATTGCGTACGGGGAACGTGAATATTTAATAGACATCTTTCACACCCTCACAGAAGTTCTTAATAAAAACATTAAACCGGCATTCGCCCCCACTCGAAAAGGCGATGTTAAGCACACGCACGCCTGTATTAACAAAGCAAAAAACGAACTAAATTACCACCCCGAATACAATTTTGAACGCGGCCTTGCAGAAGCAATAGAATGGTATAAGGAAGATCTCAAATGAAAAAAATAACGCGACCGAGAAAATTTTTCTCCTCCCGAATTATAATCTACACCATTATGGCTCTTGCTCTCGCTTGGTTACTGCACCGCCGCAATCAGATTTTACAACAAAAAAGCGAGGCGATGCACCATTATATCGAGATGAATTCTCATCCTGAAAGTACAGCCCACGGCTATCGTCAAAAGTACCCTGTTAAAAAGGCCGAGTTTAAAAACATCGAAACGAAAGACAAAATGCCAATGCTGCTTTTTTTAGTTCAGGATGATTCGCAAAATGAACTATTCGAAAATTTTCAAAAAGAGTATCGCGATCGGTTGTCTCTGTTGAAACTCAACTGCAAAAAAAATCCGGGCTGTCAACAATATTTCAAGGTCAAAGAACTTCCTGCAGTACTTTTATTTTCTGTAGAAAACAAAGAGCTGGGCCATTTTGAAAAACAATTTACAACACAAGAAATTACGGAACTTCTTACAAAAAAGCTCAAGGAAGCATCCCCAAAACAAAAAAAATAAAATTTTAGAATCCCCTTAGATTATTCACCAACTAAGAGCCCTTTATCTTTTCCACGAAGGCGCAATAGCGTAATTTCAGCAGGGACTGCCAGCCGCACGGGGAAGCCATTCCAAACCCCTGTGCCATTTGAAACATATAAGTTCATGGTACCCACAGTATAAAGCCCGGAAACAAAACCGCCATTAAATTTTGCTACGATTTTTTGAAGACCCGGCAGCATTCCACCATGCGTGTGCCCCGATAACTGCAAATCAACTCCAAATTTTGCGGCTTCTTTCGCTATACTAGGCCGATGCGACAATAAAATAACCGGTACTTTTACGGGCACATTCCGCATTGCCTTTTCCAAATCCGGCCCTTCATACCCCCACGACCGAGCCTCCGCATCCGTTACTCCCACCAAAACAAGATTTGTAGCCCCTAATGAAACATGCTCATTGACAAGCATATCAACTCCAAGCGAAGAAAAAAACTTCATCCACGGATAATAGCCAGAATAATATTCATGATTTCCGGGCACACCATAGACCCCAAGCGGTGCAGAAAGCACCTTCAAAGGCTCCAGATCATGCCCGCGATCCTCGATACGCCCATCCACACAATCTCCCAACAGTACAATCAAATCCGGCTTTAGCCGATTCACAGCGGCAACAATTTGCGTCATTTGTGGATATCCAAATTTCTTATCCACATGCAAATCAGACAATACCGCAATGGTCACTTCCGGCTCATCGGGCGGAAAATCATTCATTTCAATCACTTGTTCTTTTACTTCCGGCAGCTTTGCGCCGTTCATCATCCCCCACAAAGCAAGGATCACCGCGACAATAAGAAGCCCCAAGTGAATACGATCCCCAAATTGCCAAAACTTTTGACTCGGCTTTTTTCCATGACAGACCCGAAAAAACCAATAAGCCACGCGCACACAATCAACCGGAATAAGTAAAAACATAAGAATAAACACCGTCACGAAAAGCAAGGATAAAATCCATAAAACCCCATTAGAGAAATTTGGAGCAAAATACATCGGGCCACCAAACCATTTCAGAATCTGAAATTTACCTGCGGCAAACAGAGTCAACACGCTCCATACTGCTTTCCAGCCCCAATGCATTCGCGATGGTAAAATGGCCGACACAAAAATACTGCTAAAAATAAAAAACACTAAAAGAAAAACCATTGTCCTAATTCCCAGATTTAAAATAACATAATACGAAAGATTAATAATATAACCCCATTCCCGTTTTTCTAAAAAAAGTGCAAAATATTTAACTTTGGGAGTTGCTTTTTTCCCAAAAAAACATAAATTAGAATAATAAATTTATTCTGTGTTTTATTCTTATAAAATTTATTTTCATTTAAGGAATTTATTATCATGCTTAAAGTTGCGCAATGCTGGGATGACGGTGTCGCCACCGATATCAATCTTATTTCGATTTTGAAAAAATATAAAGCCAAAGCAACCTTCAATCTTTGCCCAGGAATAATGAACGATCAACGTATCGAACCCTGCTGGAACACTTTTTCCGACGGTTGCTGGGACCACAAAGGCTTTAACGCTGGACGAGTCGGCAAAAAAGAATTGGTTGATATTTATGGCGATTTCCAAGTTGCATCCCACTGTATGCACCATGAAACGGTCGGGAGAGTTCCGAATGACGTTTTTTTAAAAAATGCCATTGAGGCTCGCAAGATTTTAGAAGATACATTTCAGCGGGAATGCCTTGGTTTTGCCTGGCCCTGCGGAAAGTACTCCCCTGAGACAATTCAAGCGATGCACGACGCGGGCTTTGCCTACGGTCGTACAACCCTGAACACAGATGATGTCACCGCCTATAAAGACCCCATGACCTTAGACTCATCCTGCCACTACCAGGCGCCTGATTTTCTGCAGCGCTACAAAGACGCAAAAAAAACCGGCGTTTTTTACTTCTGGGGACATAGCTATGAAATGCTGAATTATGATAAATTATATGATCAGCTAGAACAAAAAATTGCCTATATTTCTGCCGATCCTGATTCCGAATGGGTTGATGTTATTGATATTGTCAAATAAAGAACAGTCCTCTTTTCTTCCCTTTTTTAAGCAAATAGGCAAACAGCGTTTATTGTTTTGCCTATTTGCTTTTTTTTACCGATTCATCACATCCATTCGGCAAACTTTTTTACAGCAAAACGAGACGCCATCCCCCGCACCCTAGAATTCCCTTTACAAAACATCCACCAAAATTCGATAATTGCTTCTTGACACTTCATAAAAGGAGCATTGAAACAAAGAGCACTCAAAATGATAGACTCCCATACCCACCCATTTGGTCTCGGTCGCACCTTCGCGGGAATGCATAAATTTGCTGAAAAAGCCAAAAAGATTGGCCTTGATGAACTGTGCTTTACCGAGCATGCCCCCTGCGCACCAACGATAATGCAACCCTATATGATGACGATGGAAGACACTGAAAATTACTGGAAATGGGGAAATATTATAAAACAGGAATTTAGCCAAGACCTGAGAATAAGAGTCGGCCTAGAAATAGATTATCACCCCGATAATATAAATTTTATCAATAAACTACTAAAAAAGCATCCCTTTTCCCCCATTTTAGGCGCAGTACACCTCCATGCAAAATTTTATCAAAAACAAATGGCGCATTTAACAGGCAAAGACTTCGTAAACACAGGGATGAAATATATTCTCGACGCCGTCCATTCAGAACTCTTTAATGTAATCGCCCATATTGATTACTTTCACTGGAAAGAACCAAATTACCAAGCTCAGGATCACGAGGAACAACTTCGGGAAATCTTTGCCGCCATGAGCAAAAATGGCACCGCTCTTGAATTAAATACAAGTGACCTGAATCGAAGATTTAACACGATTTTTCCCACGCCACAAGCTCTTAAAATAAGCATGGATTACCCTTTAATACGAACCACCGGCTCAGACGCCCATAAACCCGAAGATCTAGCATACCACTTTCTCACTCATATTCCCAAAGACTGGAAATAACCCCAAAGAAAGCAGTGTAACGAGTCTTTTGTGAATAAGTGTGTAACAACAAATAATATACCTGAATTCTTCCCATGTTTTTGTAGAACACAATAACATGGGCTAATTCTTTCAATCCGGGAAACATAATTCTGTTAAAATATCATGTTGCTTTGGGGTTATTTCACTTCATTTAAAATTGCCTTTTGCGACTTGATATTCTTCGATCGTGTCAAAATCATCAAATAATTTTTTAACAAGCTTTCTTGTTTTAAGGTTGCCTTCTCTTTTCGAGTTTCTAATTCACTATAAATTATGAATGCGATAAAAGCAAAAAACAATTTTGAATCTACAACTGTTTATTTGCCTGTTAGAAAGCGTTTTAATCCAATTCTTTCTTTAAGATTTTCAAAAAACTTTTCTACATTGTCACGTTTGCAGTATTTCTCAATGACCGTTTCAGAATTTTTATAAATATCAGAAATAAAGCATATAATCACGAAGATTGGATGATATAGAAATGAGCATATCTCTCCAAAAATATCATCGTCGAAATACGGAGAATGACACACGTCCCCGTTCCGACGCCTT
>JBAYAV010000183.1:0-6240 GCA_041669565.1 Lentisphaeria bacterium | reverse complement strand
TCTCGGATCTTGAATCTCAAATAAAGACTATTGTAGAAGATGCTCTTAAATGTGAGGTTATAAAGCCTTGAATAAAATGAAATAATTCTAAAAAATACGGACAAATTTATTTTTATAAAGATTGGTAAAATCTTGCGAAATCCTAGATTGTCAATGCATTCCATGGTGCTTTATGTTTAATTTAACAATTTGAAAATAAACAATTATAGTATTCTTTCAATAGAGTAATTTTTCGTTTATGTACATTTAAAAGATTTGTGAGATTAAAAATGATAGTGCAAACATTGAGCGCAGCGATTTCTGGAGTTGAAGCGTGCTCGGTTAATATAGAAGTTAATGTGACGCCCTGTGAGCAGCAAAAAACAATCGTAAATATTATAGGATTGCCGGATGCAGCAATTCGGGAAAGCCGTGATCGGGTATGGTCTGCAGTTCTTTTTTGCAAGTGTTATATTCCGCGCGGGCGCGTTACAATCAATCTTGCTCCAGCAGATTTGCGAAAAAGCGGCGCTGCGTTTGATTTGGCTATTGCTCTTTGCATTATTTGCATGGATCGAAAATTGCCGCCAGAATCCCTGAAGAACACAATGATTGTAGGGGAACTTGGCTTGAATGGTGAAATACGTCCCGTGCGGGGAATCCTTCCGATGGCCGTGCATGCAAAGCGAATCGGCATAAAACGGATGTTGGTTCCGTTGGCTAATACGGAGGAAGCAGCCGTTATTGAGGGGCTGGAAGTTTATGGCATGACGCACCTTATCCAGGTAATCCAATTTTTAAATAAACAACTAGAAGTCCCGCGGGCGGTTGTGGATATTCAGGCGCTATATCAGAGAGGGCAGGGAACTTGCCCGGATTTTCTGGATGTAAAGGGACAAGAAAGCGCAAAACGCGCACTGCTGATAGCCGTTTCTGGAAATCATAATATTCTGATGATTGGACAGCCTGGCGTTGGAAAATCCTTAATTGCAAATCGAATTCCTGGAATTATGCCGACACTGAATTTGAATGAGGCCATAGAAGTTACGAAAATTCATAGTATTGCGGGAGAATTGCCGGTGGGCGGCGGACTAATTGTGACTCGCCCGTTTCGGTCGCCGCATCATACCGTAAGTGGCGCGGGATTGTTGGGGGGTGGAAAGAATATTCCGCATCCAGGTGAAATCAGTTTGGCCCATCGCGGGGTTTTATTTCTAGATGAGCTGCCTGAATTTAAGCGCGACGTATTGGAAGCGCTGCGGCAACCGATGGAAAATGGTGTCGTAAATATTGCGCGAGCATCCGGAAATTATACTTTTCCAGCCGATTTTATGCTGGTCGCTGCAATGAATCCATGCCCATGTGGGTATTATGGATCGCATCCAAATCGGTGTTCCTGTTCGTGGCAGGCAGTAAAGATGTATCGATCCAGAATATCGGGACCTTTGCTGGATCGGATGGATTTGCATATTGAACTTCAGCCGCTGAGTCGTGAACAGCTGACCGGTAAACGCGCTGGTGAAACCTCGGCGAGCATTCGGCAAAAAGTTATGGCGTGTCGGAAAATTCAAGATCAGCGATTCGAACATACAAATATTCGGTCGAACGCCGCGATTTCTGGAAAAGATCTGGATCAATTTTGTGCGCTGGATCAAGAGGGGAAAGATTTTATAAATAAAGCAATGAACAGCCTGCGTTTGAGCGCGCGGTCTTATGATCGAATTTTGCGGGTTTCGCGGACAATTGCTGATCTGGAGGGTGACGCGAATATTAATGCCGCTCATCTGTCAGAAGCAATGAATTATCGGTGTATGGATCAAGAAAATACGAATAGAAATAGAGAACGGTGGTAATATCGCTCTGTATGTTGACTCTCGTTTGCCGTCAAAAAAGACGGCAATCTTATCGAAAGAGCTCTACCTTCTTATTTTCTCGAATAAGTTTTGTGGTAAGATGATGGGCGCAAAAGTATGCAATAACTGCCGAGATTACATCCGAAGAAAAACGGGCAATGAATAGCCCTTTCAGAGAATGAAAATAGAGCGCGATCAGCGCAAATGGAATAAGGAAAAGAACCACACGCATGATTGTTAAGAATGTCGCAAATTTGGGTTTTCCACATCCGGTAAAAGTAAAATTAGAAAATCGGTGCACTTCGACTCCCCATAACCCCCAGACAACAATGCTTAGATATTGTATCATGATCTCTTGTACTGCGGGATCAATACTGAAAAAAGGCACAATCTGACGTCGAAATAAGAATATCAGTGTCCCCGATGTCAATAGAAAACCAAAGGCGAAGCGCATGACAAATTTACGGCCGTCATGGATCCGCTGATAGAACCCCGCGCCGAAATTTTGTCCCATATAGGGCATCACGGCCATCCCGACGGACATCGGTATTACAAAGGCCAGCATTTCAATCCGTCCAGCTGCCGCGACTGCGGCCACGGCCACAACGCCGAATTCGGCGGTGATGCGGATAATAACTGCATTTCCGATAGGCATGAGTAGCATTCCTAGAATGGCGGGTATGGCATATGCAAAGAGCTGTTTCCAGTCCAAAAGAATCGTTTTCCAGGTAAGTGATTTGAAATCAATAAGGTGGTATTTGTGTTGAGCCATGGAAAGGATGCAGACTGCGCCGATACCCTGGGAAAGGATAGTGGCGATGGCTGCCCCGGCAATTCCTTTGCCGGGAATGGGGCCTAGTCCAAAAATCAGGATGGGGTCTAAAATGACATTTATGAGCATACTAAGCATCATCATCCAAGCGGCATATTTAGGGTTTCCGCAAGCGATAAGGAGGTCATTTCCGGACAATGCTAAGATAATTGTGATACAGCCCGCATACCATATATTCATATAAGTTATAGCCAATTCAAGCGTTTTTCCGGAGGCGCCAAATAACTTGAACAGCATGGGGCAGGTAAAGACTCCAAGAAGAGCGATAAAGGCAGCGATTAAGACAAGCATGACCAATCCAGCGGTAACAAAAGTCCTTGTTGCTTTTTGTTTTTTTGCGCCATTTAATTGAGCGGTAAAAGTCATCAAAGCATCCGCAAAACCGTGGAAAATACATCCGGCAAGCATAATAACTGGAAATGTGAATCCCATTGCAGCGAGGGATTCGGCGCCTGGGAGGTGGCCGATATAGCAGGTATCCGCGATATTGTATCCGGAAATCGCCAAGGTGGCTGGTATCATGGACATTGATATTTTGAAAAACAACGGCCGAATCGGCATTTTTGTATAGCTAAAATCTTTTTGTTCAGACATCTATTATTCTTGTTACTGTTTATGGTTGGATTTTGTAAAACGGTTTAAAATAATGTCATACTTTTTAAAAACAACTAAAATAGAATAAAATAGGTATTAATAGGCTACAATAAAGAAGCTTGAAAAGTCTATCGGTTGACTTTTTGTTTTGTCGCACTAATTTGGTGGTTCTGTGATGAGCGCATAAATAGGCTACAATCGCCGCAATATCATCGGATGAAAATAATCGTAACGGGCATCATCATCCGTACGGTATATTTTGGGTTCTCGCACGCAACGAGAGTCGTTTTGTTGTATAATCAAAGAATCATGGTAATATAATCGGTTTAAAACAAGTCTCGAAAAATGAAACAGCAGAATGACATGGAATCTAGAATGGATGTCTCATGCGTGATTTTGCGGATAAGGAAGGGGGTGGTGTACCGTACTTTTCAAAAAAATGGGCGAAAAGGATTTAAAAAGATTGAAATTTTTGCTTTATCGTGTATTATATATCTCAAAGATCTGCATTATTCAACGTTGGCGAAAAAGACAGCGAAACAGTTTTCATTTCTTGGTGTGTAAAGAATGGCAAGGGGTGTTATAACAAAGCTATTACAATTTTGTGGTAATGTTTATTTCAAAATAGGGGATAGTGGTGTGGCTGAAGATGTGCTGTTTTAGATTGCAGGGCAATGGATTCTAGTGAAGTCTTTTATTTATCGGCTGGATCTTATTCATCCGTTCTCCTTTCTGACAAGTGGGTATTTAAAAAGCAAGTATGATAAGGGAATTTGTATTTCCGTTTATTTGTATGAACTATGGAAGAGACAATGCGTCTTGTTCAAGTTTTTTATTGGTAATTTGAGTTGCATTGTTATCGATATTCAGTGGTGTTATATTTTTTTGAATACAAAAGCAGAAAGATATCTTTGGCGGCGATGTTATAGAAGCAAAATTGGTGCGGAGATCGTTTCGGTGTTCTTCTATTTGCAAAGATACTAGGGGCGATTCGGTGAAATTCAAGGGATGCCGATTCTATAAACGGGGCATTTAACATAAAATGGTTAATCGTAAATAAGTGCCCCCAAAAAAAGAAAAACAAATCGTAGAGAAATAGCGCTTTCTTTTTGTCGTGTTTTCTTTTTGATACATCATTTATTTTTAAACGATGTATGGTATTCATCTGTAAAAATACAGATGCTTTGCATTATTCAATATTATTGTGCAATGGGAAAATCCCTTTTTTGAAAAGCAACAAGGCAGAAAAGGGCTAAGGAAAAATGAATTAGCGCAAAAAACAAGGAAAGTCGACAGCAGAATATATATGATAAACAAAACTACCCTGAATTTTAAAATTACGATACCGTCTTTATTTATAATTATTGGTCTCAGTATCGTTTCCGGAATCATTCCAGTAAAAACACTCTCGTGCTTGAATTTGATCAAAAATCTGATTTTTAAAGACATGAGTTGGTTTTTTATTGGGAGTGTTTCTGTTTTTTTGATTTTTTTGATCTGTTTGGCATGCAGTAAATCAGGAAATATTCGATTAGGCCGGAATGATTCCAAGCCAGAATACTCGTATTTTTCTTGGATTTCAATGCTTTTTGCAGCTGGTATTGGGATCGGGTTATTATTTTTCGGAGTTGCCGAACCCATGACCCATTTCAACGAACCGATCATTCATGCGAAAGGCATTTATGAAGCAATGCAGGAAGCCCAGGTTTTAACGTTTTTCCATTGGGGAATCCATGGCTGGACGGTTTATTGTATTGTGGGATTAGTCCTTGCCTATTTTTCTTATCGCTATCGATTGCCGCTGTCGTTCCGAAGTGCTTTTTATCCTATCTGGAAAAAGAAGATCTTTGGTTTCAGGGGCGATCTTATTGATATTTTTGCGCTGTGCGGAACTTTTTTCGGTCTTGCAACTTCATTGGGATATGGCGTGGTTCAAATAAGTGCGGGGCTTGAAAATATTGGATTGGTGAATCGATCCACGTTTGGCCTTCAAGTCGCGATCGTTGTAATAGTGATGTGTTTAGCAGTTTGCTCAGCGATAAGCGGTGTTTCAAAAGGCGTAAAGATATTGAGCAATATCAATGTTGTTATGGCTTGTCTTCTATTATTTTTTATTATTATAGCGGGGCCCACGGTCTTTATTTTTGGTGCGTTCTCGGATGGGCTGGGAAATTATCTTTCTCATTTTATGAGTCTTACTTTTAATACCAGAACATATCAGCCGGGATACATAAACTGGTTTAACAACTGGACGGTCTTTTATTGGGCATGGTGGATTTCGTGGTCTCCTTATGTCGGTTTTTTTATCGCTAAAATTTCTAAGGGCAGAACGATTCGAGAATTTATTTTAGGGGTATTAGTGGTCCCCTCGGTTTTTATTTTCTTATGGATGACGGCGTTTGGCAGTACTGCTATATATCTAGACGTTCATCAGTTAAACGGCTCGCTGTCTGGTTTGGTAAGCCGCCCTGAAATATTGCTGTTTAAGTTTTTGGATGTCTTGCCGTTGTCTTCTATAACAACCATTCTTTCGATTATTATTTTGTGTATCTTTTTTGTTACTTCTGCGGATTCGGGTATTTTTGTGATGAACAATATTTCGAGTCATAACGGTAAGTCCTCTCCTGCTTGGCAGAAAGCGCTTTGGGGAGCATTGATGGCGGTGCTGGCGTTGAGTTTGCTTCATCTTGGCGGTTTGGAGCCCTTGAGAATAATTACAATTATTAGCGCACTGCCTTTTACGTTTGTTATTTTATTATATATTGTCTGCATGATAAGGGGGCTTTATCTGGATCATCATTACTTTGGCACAAGTTTTACGCATAGTACTCTGAATTGGACGGGCAAGGTCTGGAAAGATAACTTGAAAGAGGTCCTGAATTTCAATCAGAGAAAAGATGTGAAAAAATTCATGCTGGAAATTGTTGAACCTGCTTTTCTGGAACTGAAGGAAGAATTGTCAGAACAAAATATTAATGCGGT
>JBAYAV010000182.1:0-6311 GCA_041669565.1 Lentisphaeria bacterium | reverse complement strand
TGCCGGCTAAATCTACCGCAAAGATAGAATCCTCATGAGATTTGTGCAAATAAAAAAAGATCTCATTATAAGTATAAGTGGCCTGAATTTTCTTCATAAAAAAATACCTGTTGTTGTGTTTTGCTACTATTTCATAACATAGTATCTTTTTATTTGTTTTGCTGATTTAATGGCGCAAATTGTATTTTTTCCAAGTAAAACTTCAATAACTGGAGGGAAAAATGGGGTAACGATACCGCGCTTTTTGAACGGGGTTTTGGGGCTTTTTTTCTATGGTTTGAAACTATAAAAAAAGCGCTGTTCCATTATTGAAAATAGAACAGCGCCTTCAAAAATACGACTTTGTCAATTATTCTTATTTGATATTTTTGGTGACCCAGTCTTGAGCAACTTTCAGCAGCTCGATATTGACTGGAATGACCTTCGGCTTCTTGGCAAATTTTGCTTCCAAGGCTTTAACGAAAGCCGTTTCTGGCAATTTTGTAATCCCGAGTGCTAGGATAACACCAAACATAATGGTATTTGCACCACGCGGATTTCCGGCTTCTTCTGCAATCTTTTGTGCTGGTACGCAAACGCCTTTTACACCTTCTGGCATAGAAACTTCGCCCATGGCTGCATCATACATAATGGTGCCGCCTTTTTTGACGTCATTTTTGAATTTGTCAAAAGACGGATGATTCATAGCAACAAGCAAATCTGGGTAGTAAACAACCGGCGAGCCGATGTGTTTATCCGAAATAATCACGGAGCAGTTGGATGTGCCACCGCGCTGTTCTGGCCCATAGGATGGATACCATGACGTCTGACGCCCAACCGCTTGTGCAGCCTGGGTCAGCATTGTCCCAAGACTCAAAACTCCTTGACCACCGAAACCAGAAACTTTTACTTGGGCTTCGCCGTTGCCGGGAATGTGCTCGACTTCTTTAATTTCATCCAGCTCAAACATTTTATCAAGAGACTCGATGGAAAAATCGCTGGTCGCGCGTTCTACTTTAGGAGCATCCGCACTTTGATCGCGGAAATTCTTAATAGGGAATTCTTTGCCCATCACTTCGTTAATCCAGTCGTTCGTGCCCTTGGCATCTTTATGCAAATTGGTGGGGCAACCGGATAACACTTCGATAAAAGCATACCCCTTGCCATCGCGCTGAATTTCGAGGGCTTTGCGGATTGCTTTGCGGGCGGCACGAATATGGACGGGATCGGTTAAGGCAACCCGTTCCACAAATACCGGCGCTTTTAAAGTGCTGATCAGTTCAGCCATATGCATCGGATAACCCTGAGTAAGGGGATCACGACCATTAATGCACGTAACCGTTTTTTCGCCGATCAGTGTCGTTGGGGCCATCTGTCCGCCGGTCATACCATAAACAGTATTGTTGACGAAAAAGACTGCCACCTTTTCACCGCGGTTTGCGGTTTGGATGGTCTCGTTGAGCCCGATGGACGCAAGATCGCCATCGCCCTGATAGGAGATTACGATGTTATCGGTGGCGCGGGAAACCCCCGTAGCAACAGCCGGTGCGCGACCGTGTGCAACTTGGATGTTTCCGCAGTCGAAATAATAGTAAGCAAAGACCGAACAACCAACAGGGCTGATCATGACTGTGCGGTCTTGAATTTCGAAATCTGCCATGGCTTCGCCAATGAGTTTATGCAGAATACCATGTCCGCAGCCGGGACAGTAGTGGGTTGCAGTTGGAGCACTTCCGCCTTTACGGGGGAATTCAGAATATAACCCTTTCGTAGAAATAACTTTTTCTTTTGACATATTGATGATCCTTCCGGCTTATTTGTTCGCTTCGTTGATTCCAGTCATAACTTGTTCCAAAGTCAGCAGATTGCCGCCCAAACGGCTAATTAGGCTAACGGGACGGGAACAGGAAATCGCCAAATTGATATCGTCTTTCATTTGTCCATTGCTCATTTCGACGCTGATGAATTTTACATTCGGGCGTTTTTTGATCAATGCTTGGAGGCCTTTTTTAGGGAAAGGGAAAAGTGTTTTTGGGCGGAATACGCCGATTTTTATTCCCTTAGCGCGTGCGGTATCCATGGCCGTTTTTGCAATTCTGGAGCTAATGCCATAGGCTACCAAAACGATATCGGCATCCTCGGTGTTTTGTTCTTCCCAGTCTTGTTCCTCGGCTTCTATTTTAGCGTATTTTTTTTGCAGGTGGTCATTGAATTTTTCCAGTTGATCAAAATCAAGGAAAATGCTTGTGACCAGGTTTTTGCGTGTTTCAGCAGTACCGGTGACAGCCCATTCGTCGTGTTTTTCCGGCGTAATTGCTTCTTCCGGGAAATTCAGCGGCTCGATCATTTGTCCCAGCACGCCATCGGCTAGAACATAAACGGGATTGCGCCATTTGAATGCCAAATCGAAGGCCTTTCTGGTGCAGTCACACATTTCTTGAACGCTGTTTGGGGCGAGTACGATAACTTTATAATTACCATGTCCGCCGCCTTTGACAACTTGGCTATAATCGCCCTGTTCTGGGCCGATATTGCCTAAGCCAGGTCCGGCGCGCATAATATCAACAACAACGATCGGCAGTTCTGCACCGGCGCAATAGGAAACGCCTTCCTGCATCAGGCTCACACCAGGACCTGAGGAACCGGTGAAGACGCGGTGCCCTGCAGAGGCGGCGCCATAGCACATGTTAATGGAGGCTTCCTCGGATTCGGCTTGAACAAATTTACGCCCAACCATTGGAAAATATTTGGATGCATCATGCAGAATTTCACTTGCAGGTGTAATGGGGTAGCCAAAATAGCAGTCTGCGCCAGCATAGAGGGCGCCGATTACAACGGCTGAATTTCCTTTAACTAATTTCGTTCTCATTTTTCATTCCTTTTTTTATTTTGCAGGAATATGTACTTCTAAGGCATTCGGTTCCGGACAGCTATAGAAACAATTACCGCAGCCAATGCAACCGCTGCCATTGTAAACCACAAAGTGATAACCGCGGGAATTTAGTTCATGTCCCATTGATAGAACATTTTTAGGACATGCTTCAATACAGCGACCGCAAGCTTTACATTCCAGGCTATTTATTTGGGGGTAAGGTTTGGTTTTGTCAATTTTCATTTTCATGAACTCCTAATTTCTTAATACGCTAAATTGCGTAAAATCGGTAAGTTGTTTAATTTAATGGTTCTTGTTACTTTTGCAAGAAAAAAACGGGAAAAAGAGAAGAAAAAAGGATCTGGAAAAAGCGGAGAAAGAGCGGTCTTGTTTTATGCTTTTTTTTCGCAATAGCGCTGCCGTAACTGTCCGCAGGCAGCGGCAATATCATCGCCTTTGCGAACGCGCAATGTTGCCTGAATATTTTTGCGGAGTAATAAGTTTAGAAATTCGCGGCAGTATTTCATGTGCGGTGCGGTACAGGTGCTTCCGGCGGGATTACAGGGAATTAGATTGACTTTAGCGTGCAGTTTTTTGGCAATCTGGGCGAGTTCATCCGCGGTGGCAAAGCTGTCATTGATGCCGGCAACTAGGGCATATTCCAGGGTGAGCATGCGATTTGTTTTTTCTCGATGATACTGGCATGCCGCATAGATGTCTTCCAGGGGATAGCGGTTTTTGTCCGGGATGACTTTGGCGCGTTGTTCGTCACTGGTGGCATGCAGAGAAAGAGCAAGATTCCATGGGGTGCCGATATCGGCAAGCGCACGAATACCGGGTACGATGCCGCTGGTAGAGATGGTGACATGGCGTGCGCCGAGGTTAAAGCCGTCTGGATCGCCGAGCGTTTTCAGGGCGATATGAAGATTTTCAAGGTTGTGCAGGGGCTCGCCCATTCCCATGACCACGATGTTGGTTATTTTTGCGTGGTTTTGGTGGCTTGCCCAGAGTACTTGGTCTATTATTTCAGCGGATGTGAGATTTCGAATAAGGCCCTGTCTTCCACTGGCACAGAATACGCAGCGTACGGCGCATCCGACTTGGGTACTGATGCAGACGGTATGGCGATTGTCGGCGTGGATGAGAACGGATTCGATGGTATTGCCATCCTGAAGCGTAGAGAGGCATTTTAGGGTTCCGTCGGTGGACTCCAGTTGTTCGGTGATTTCGAGGGAAGAGGGGGTGAATTCTTGGTTTAGGGCATCGATTATATTTTGGGGCAAATTTTTAAAGTCTGCAAATTTAGTCGCGAGTTTGTTATAGATCCAAAGCCGGATTTGTTTGGCTCGAAAGGGAGGAAAGTGGTGTTTTTTCAGCCAGTTTTGCAGTTGTTCAAAGGAGAGGGACTGGATGGGTATTTTAGGATTATTTATCATTTTGGGTGTCTTGTGGGGTTTGTGGGGTAAAGCTTTCTTCGGGTTTTAATTCGCCGCAGTACAACCGTAGAAAGTTTTGGTGTTGGGGTGATTGCGTTTTTGAGGTGTCTTTTTTTCGGGTCAAGAGTCCGCGGAATTGAAAAATATTTCCGGAAAATTCAAAGGAAGTATTTCGTTCAGAAGCCATATCGATGGTAGGGCCTACGGGGTACCAGTTGCGGTTTGGCACCGCTGGTATTCGGGCGCTGATCATATAAACAACGGGGTCTTTTTGGGGTAATTCTTCATTGGGGTTCTGGATATATTTCCATTGTTTTTTTGTGTAAAATTCTTCGATAGGGTAGCTTTTAGAGGATACCACATAGAATAAATTGCCCTTGTCTGCTTGTTTATTATAGTCTTTTTCTGGTGGTGGCTCCGTGCCAAATACGGCGGTATAGATGGGCTCAAAGGTATTTTTTGGCGCTTGATTTAGCAGTGTGAGGCTTTTTAGGTGGTGATCGGGGATGAGCCAGTAATCTAAAATGGAAAAGGAAGCAACAAAGAGGAATCGAGCAGCAAAAATAAGGATAATGATCATCGAAAGAATATGCCGCGGTCCTTTTTTGCGAAGGATATCATGCTGAACGAGGCACGCGGTAATCAGCAGCAAAAGGGCTAGGGTAATGGGAACGGCCAGTGCTAGTTGGGATGGTGATAAAGTGGGTTGGATCAGAATTCCGCCATTGGCAACGCGGATCCAGAAGATGCTGAGAAGTATGAGCCCCAGAAAGACAGGCCAGGCAATGATTTCGAGCAGGAATGTGAAAATGTGGCCATAACGCCGTATTACAATTTCATAATGGATGCTGATTAAAATTGCGGCTGGGCCGAGGCAGGCAAAAAGAAGAAGAGGGGAACACCCCGGTATAATCCAGAATAAGAAAAGGGGACAGCAAAGGATGGCGCGATAGTAGCCGCAGGCAGATCCGGTTGGCTCAAATTGTCGCAGTGCCAGGCAGAATGGCGCCCATAAAAAGAGACTCCATGGCAAGAGATAGACCAAAAGCTTGCTGGGAAAAAGAACCAAATGACTAAAAAAGTTTGTGGGGGCCCCTTGGTAGATAGTGGAAAAATTACCGAGCATGGTCGGAAATGTTGTGAATTTAGACCATGCGATTAGCGCGATAAAAAATATTGTAAGAAAGATAAAATGGGTGCTTGTTTGCAGATTGCGCAGATTTTTTCCCGGATGACGTGTGAGTAGGAGCGGAAAATAAAAGAGCAGCAGGCCTTTGATCCCGACCGTGAGAACGGATAAAAAAACAAAGCTCAGGGCGATGGCCCAGGCTTTGGTCCATTTTTCTTTTTGGCAGCCGTATCGATGCCAGTAAATCCAAGCGGCGGAAAGAAAAAAGGCGTGGACGGTCTCGGCTTGTCCAATAACGCCGATTTTCAGGCAGGCGAATGTTGTTAAAACGGCGGCGGCGGCAACAAAGCCGGCAAGATTATCCTTGAGGCGCTGCGCGGTGATCCCGCACAGAATGGCGATTCCAAAAATGGATAATACGGCGGGAAGACGTACCGTAAATGTGGTGGGGTGGTGAAAAAAGGAGCAGATCGCAACGAGCCAAGCGTAGAGTGGAAAACAGTTTTGCTGGTCTGCGGTTAATTCCGGCGTGAAATAATTTTTTGAGTTAATCAGGCTGTTGGCAAGATTTCCCCAAAGGGCTTCGTCGGTGCTGCGCAAATCCGGTAAATTCAGGATGGGCAAATAAAGGAGCACGGCCACTAAAAAAAGAAAAAATAGTAAATATTTTGATGAATGTACGGCTAATTTTGGCATAATTATATCTGTATAGAGGGGAGACAAGATAAATGGTTCGTTGTTTAAGATATTATCTTGTCGGGAAGTCGTCAAATCAAAAGGGCTTTTTATTTGATGATTAAGGGAAAATAATCCAAAACAGCCCGTCCGCGTAAAAACCTTTTTTTTACGCGGACGGGCTGTTCGAGAATTTTATTGTCCATGCTTCTTGGATCGT
>JBAYAV010000181.1:0-6390 GCA_041669565.1 Lentisphaeria bacterium | reverse complement strand
TTGGGATGCGGATATTTGTTATATGGCGATTCAAATAGCCATCTTTCTCGGCTGGATTACAAATCACCAAGTCATTATCAGCAGTTGAATCATATTCTTTAAAACCTTCTTTAAAAACAAGTTCAGCATCCGGCTCCATGTCAATATCTTTGCACGAAAGAGCAAACGGCGGAAAAGAGTTTCTAATTTCCATTATCAACAGGCTCCTGTTTTTCATCATCGGCTTTTTGTTGATAGACGATTTTTCGATCATCCCACAATTCTTCGAGGCAATAAAATTTTCGAGTTTCTGGATCCAGGATATGAATAAGAATATCGCCGTAATCGAGAACAATCCATTTACTTTCCGCCTGTCCATCTTGACCTTTTGGGGAAATACCATGAGCCATCATTGTTTTGCGAATATGGGTGCTGAGCGCTGATATATGCGGTTGCGAGGTACCACTGCAAACAAGGAAAAAATCAGCGAGGATGCTTTTTTCTCGAACATCAAAAAGAATCACATTCTCTGCTTTACGCTCTTCACAAATGGCAACACATTCGTTGGCTAATTGCTCTGTATCAATTGTCGGTTCTTTTTTATTTTCCATTTTTTTATCCTTCATTTTATTATATATATAGTTTGTTATCCGTGATATATTGCCAGACTTTGGGGGGAACATAGGAAGAAAGATCTCCGCCCTCCCGACATGCGTTTCTTAAATCACTGGAGGAAATATCCCACACCGGTAAATTTTCATCCTGTAAAATAGACCCTATTAATTTTCGAGCATTTACTGCACCAAATACGTCAAGCAATTCGGAATATGGAACTGGCATGACATTCGGACGCGGATAAATCAGAAAACGATAATGAGAAACTAATTCAGCGCTGCGATACCAGCTACGAAGCTCTTTTAAGCTGTCCATACCCATTAAAAAAAGCAACTCATAATCCGGATATATTTTACCAATTAATTCCATCGTATCGATTGAATAGGATTTACGATCCGTTCGCTGCAATTCCATATCGGTATAACTTAAATTTTCGTTATCCTCAATTGCAAGTTGAAGCATTTTAAGACGATGATCCGCTGAAACTAATTTTTTTGGAATGGGATGATTGGGGTACAATGCCGGCACAAACATAATCTCATCGCCGTATCCAAGCTCTAATATTTTTTCCGCTAATTGCAAATGACCGTTATGAACCGGATCAAACGATCCACCAAATATAACCAAACGATAATTTCGTTGCGGCGGCAGAGGCTCCGGCTCTTCTTTTAATACCGGTTTCTCTTCCTCTAAAAGCGGTTTCTCTTCTTCTAAAAGCGGTTTCTCTTCTTCTAAAAGCGGTTTCTCTTCTAAAGCAGAGACCTCTTCTTTTGTTGCTGCAATAGCATCTTGACTTTTTTCAATATTTTCCAACCCCTTTACATTTCCGGTATCAATCATAGCTCTCCAATATATTACTGAAAAAAATCAGTAGGTAGTTTCACATTCTTTGAAAAGATTGTGAAACTATTTTTTACTTTTTTTGCTTCAATGAATGAAAAATTACCCTCCATTCACCTTCCCTGTAACTTATATAACATAGTGCAGTTCCAAGTAAGTGGCAAGTAATATTGAGCAAATAAAAAAAACTTTTTAAGGGCTGCATTGCTTTCGCAAACAGTCCTTAAAAAGCTTTCATAATAAGAACAGATTTAATCGTGATTAAATCAGCGGAATATTATTTTTTGCACATTTTGCAATCATATCGTCGGACCACAAACTTGCCTGAATTTCGCCGATATGCGCTTTTTGCAAAAGCAGCATGCAAAGGCGAGACTGGCCAATTCCACCACCGATAGAAAGCGGCAATTCACCATTTACCAGCATTTTGTGAAACTTGAATTTCAGCCGATCTTCAGCCCCGCGGATCTTCAGCTGTTTCAACAATGCGTCATGATCCACACGAATACCCATCGATGAAACTTCAAAAGCCTGATCCAAAGTGGGGTTGTAAACCAAAATATCACCATTGATACCAAAATGTCCTGGAGTTGTTGGTGTTGTCCAGTCATCATAGTCCGGAGCTCTACCATCATAGGGTTCGCCTGAAATTGGCATTGGTTTACCAATACCAATAATAAAGGCGGCACCATATTTTTTCAACACGACATCTTCACGTTCTTTTGTTGTTAAATCCGGATATTCTTTTTCCAGATCTTCCGTGTGGAAAAAATGAATTGTTTCCGGTAAGAACGGTTTCAACTGCGGATAGTCACTGCAAAGAGAAGCCTCTGTTCGACGCATCGAATAGTAGATTCTACGAACAGCATCCTTTAAGAAATCCAAATTGCGATCTTCTTTGCTGATTGTTTTTTCCCAATCCCACTGATCCACATAGATCGAATGAAGATTATCGAGCTCTTCGTCTGCCCGAATTGCATTCATATCCGTATAGATCCCCTGGCCTACCGGCATTTTCAAATCGGCAAGTTTCATGCGTTTCCATTTTGCCAAAGAATGCACAATCTCAGCAGATGCGCTATTGATATCTTTAACTTGGAAAGACACGGGTCTTTCAACGCCATTCAGGTCATCATTAATACCTGTGCCTGAAAGCACAAATAAAGGTGCGGTGACGCGTTGCAGTTTCAACTCGAAAGACAAATTATTCTGAAAAGAGTCCTTTATCTTGCGAATAGCTTTTTCAGTCGTAATTTCATCCAACAACGGACAATAATTCTTCGGAAGTAATAATGCCATTTTCTTTCCTTTCTTTCTTTTTATTTTCAGGATCAAACGCGATTGTTTGATTTACTGATTCTCACGAAGACTCAGAATCAAACGCGATTGCCTGATTTACTGATTCTCACGGATAAGATACATCGCTTGTTCAGCCGTTAAATTATGGCCTTCTTTTTTCAAAACGACCTGACCTTTTTCAAGCGCCCAAAACTGGACAAGACTCACACCATACGAATGCATCCAGTCTTCAAAATCATTAATACTGCACAAGTGGATATTCGGTGTGTTGTACCACTTATGCGGCAAGGACTGCGTAATCGGCATCCTGCCACTAAGACTAAATGCAAGACGAACATTCCAATGCGCAAAATTAGGAAAAGAAACAATGCATTTTTCACCAATCTTTAACATTTTTTGTAACACTTCCAACGGATGATTCAGCGTCTGCAGTGTTTCTTCTAAAATGACATAATCAAAACTTTTCTCATGAAAATTTGCAAGCGTTCTTTCAATGTCACCATGATACACCGGCAATCCCTTCTCAATACAGCGGACCACATGCTCGGAATCAATTTCAACCCCCTGCACATGTGCATGGCATTGATCAAAAAGTTTAAGCATTAGTTCGCCATTACCACAGCCAAGATCCAACACCGTATCACCGCTCTTGATGACTGTTTCAATGACATCATCCTGCCAACGTTCTGCGATATTTCCAACATCCACAGAAAGATCATCACCATTTTCCAGCGAATCGGTAAAATACTGCTTCAGTCGCGCAAAATCACTATCCGTTGTCTGAATTCCAAAACGATCCAAGTACTCCTGCAATTCTTTTTGGAAAAAAGATGCCGTAATTTTAGGATTTTTTGCCATTTGCAAGCATCCTTTCCGTTATCATCGGCCGGCGCAATTGACGCCGGCGACTCGGCGTCAGCAAAAAGGCCTTCAAAATTCGTCCAACTGGTTCGGTATCTACCAAAAAAGCATCATGACCAGATTCGCTTTCCAATTCTACGTATGTTACTGGCATGTTATTATTTAACAGCGCATTTACAAATTCACGGCAGTAATCTGGAGGATAAAGCCAATCGGACGAAAAAGCCACAACCAGCATCTCTGCCTTAATCAACGTACAAGCACGAACCAAATCACCTTGCCCCCAATTTTCGGCAGCATCAAAATAATCCATCGCACTTGTTATGTAAAGATAACTATTCGCATCAAAGCGCTCCACAAAGTTTCGCCCCTGATAATCCAAATAATTTTCTATTTCAAATTCACTTTCGAAACCAATCTTGTCCGTTAAATGGCGATGACTGCGGCCAAATTTTTGATCCATTCCACGTCCAGACAAGTATGTGATATGTCCCAGCATCCGTGCAACCGTCAAGCCCGTATCGGGCTGTTTTGGTCTACCATAATAATCCCCTTTGCAAAAGCATGGATCATTCATGATAGCATGGCGAGCAACAGCGTTGAAGCCGACTCCCTGCACCGGTAATTTTGGTCCTGACGCCAAAATCATGCATTTACCAACCCAGTCAGGATATGCCATCGCCCATGCGAGAGCTTGTTGTCCTCCCAAAGAACCGCCACAAACAGCATAAAGATGATGGATATTCAAACGCTCCAGAAGAGCTTTTTCCATATTCACCCAATCTCGAACCGTTATCATAGGAAACTGCAAACCATAAGGTTTTTTTGTTTCCGGATTCATATCCGAGGGGCCTGTTGTGCCGTAGCATCCTCCGAGCACATTGGGACAAATAACGCAAAAGCGGTTTGTATCCAATGCTTTTCCTGGTCCAATCAGCGCATCCCACCATCCGGGTTTCTTTTTACGCCAACTGCGGCCATTTTCTTCTGTCATGCAATCCCAGCCGGCGGCATGGGCATCACCAGATAACGCATGCATAACCAGGATAACATTATCCCCACTGATTTTCCCGTAGGCTTCATATTCCACATTCACAACCTTCAAAGTTCCTCCGCATATCAAATGAAAAACGGGGAGGCTCTTTCCGGTAATTTGCAAAACACGAGCTTTTGTCCATCCAACAGAATGGACACTACTTGGCGGATCGTATTTTTTTATGGATGAATGTGATTGCATTTAAAAGCAGAAGCACCAAAAACTATATTCATAATACTTATTATAATATCGAATCAATAAAATACAAGTCAAGAGTTTAAATACTTAAGAAAAACAATAGATTTTTTCTGGTTTTGTTTGAATTTAGCTCTTTTTATAGGGAAAAAATTCTTTTTTTTGTTATTTTTTTATTTTTATAAAAAAATAATATCGTAAAAATATACAATTAAGATTTAGAATTTTGATGAAATGATTCGATTAAAAACGGGATGTGTTATTCAACGTTCTTGGTAAAAAAAACAGTGAATGTTGCTTCTTTCCTTTCTTTCTCATTTGATTTTATTATTATTTATAAAAACATTCTTTTAAATCGATAGATTAGAGCTGGCACCTTATGCATCATCACCAAACTTACGATAAGCACCATTATTCCGCAGAAAATAAAAGCACCGCGTGTCCCCAGGAAAAAGATATTTAAGCATAAAAATTGTAAGACTGTTCCCAAGATCATTGCGATACAGTCCAGCGCATTTGCGGCGCCTAAATAACTGCCGAGGCAGTTATTCGGACTTCGTTTTTGAATGGTAGACTGTAATGGCAATTGATAAAACCCACCGAAAAAACCAATAAGCCCCGCAAATAGAAAAATAGGCATCCAGTGAAAAGCACAGATGCCAAGCAAAATAGTAAAAACTCCAATAAAGAAAACACCGGGTAAAACGAGCCCATATTCAATTTTCTTTCGTGATAGAACACCAGCGACAGAACAGCCCAGACCAATTCCCAACGCCAAGATCGCTTGTGCATAACCAACAATCGTATCGCTATATTCTAAGGTCTGTTTTAAGATCAACGGCAGCATTAATTGAAAAAAAGTACCAATCATCCAAAAAAAAGAGCACCCCAAAAGTCCTAAAAGAAGAAGCTGATCTTTGCGCATCTTTTTAAAAGTCCGCCAGTGAGGGGTAAAAGGATCCAGTTGAAAAACCGTTCGCACATTTCCGGGCCTGGTTCGATAAATATTCAAACTGACCAGCCAACCAATAACAGCAATTGCAATACAAAAAATCATGCCATGCCACGGGGTAGTCTTAAATACAGCAATAACAACCCCACCAATCCAGCCACCTAAAACAATAGCTAAAAAGGTAAACAACTGTGTTAAGCCATTTCCACGCGACAAGTCTTCGTCTTTAAGAACCTCTGGCAAAAAGCCATATTTTGCCGGACTGAAAAAACTACTTTGGGACCCCATGCAAAACAACACAAACAACAAAAACCATACGGCGTGATAATAAAAACCGATTGCACCAATCAACATAATTAGAATTTCGGCCACTTTTGTCCAGATCATGACTCTTTTTTTGCTAAAGCGATCCGCGAGAAATCCGGCATACGCTGAAAACAATAAGAAAGGTAAAACAAAAGCCGCACCGGCAAGCGGTAAATACCAATTAACCTGTTTTTTAGACAGCACGCCAATAGCATAGCAAATCAGCATTAATTTGAACATATTATCATTGAAGGCTCCCAGAAACTGCACGCCGAGATAAGCCCAAAACCCCGATGAATTTATCGTT
>JBAYAV010000180.1:0-6394 GCA_041669565.1 Lentisphaeria bacterium | reverse complement strand
TATGGGACCAACTTTAACACATAAAAAAATGATTATTGAAAAACTTTTTGTCGAACAAAAGAGAGTTGAACAAGTAATGAGAGAGACATATCATTCCGCAAGAGCTATCGAACGCTATATTACCTCTTTTAAACAAGTTTTAATGTGTCAGAGAAAGGGCATGAATTTACATGAAACATCATTTGCAGTAAAAAAAACACCACGACTTGTAAAAGAATACATTGGTGACGTCTTAAAGTTGGGACCTAAGCAAGAGCCTATCTTATAATGCTTTATTAGCATTTTTCATTTTTGCGAAAAAGACCGTGGGTTGTGTCTACAATCCAGTAAATTTACGGTTTCCCTACAAATCTTAAAAGCGGACTTTTTTTTGCTTTTTTAGTGGCTGAAGACTGTTACCGGGGGGCTTTGCCCCCCAGCCCTCTCAGGATTTTTTTAGGCATGTAGTGTCTCATGGCATCATCATGCCTTAAGACACACTATCAATTGGTGAAACCTTCTGGTAACTTACAGCAGCCGGAAGGTCACGCATCAAATGCCCATCGACACATTCGGTTATTCCTAAATCGGTTGCGTCCCCGCAGAGCCCGTCTTCGCTTCACCAAACTAATCATATGATAACCTTCTTTTCTTAATTATCAAGTTAATTATCTGTTCTTCTATTTTTACTAGGATTATATCCATTGTAATAAAAAGCTAATCGTATTTTCATGGCGTTTAATGCTCCCGACTGTGACCACTTGCCATAATTGATTCTTAAATTTACCGTACGCATTACTCGCTCTACCTCACTGGTAGCCTTTCCCCGCAAATGATTTTGTAAAGCTGTGAACATGTCCGGCTTGGCGTTTTTTAAATAAGAAACCGATTTCTGACAATCATGCTCATGGCAATAAGCTACCAAGTTATCAAGATATTTATTCTTTTCCTTGATAAAAGATTCTATTTCATCATCTTGCAAATATGACCGAATAGCGACTATTTGATATATTTTTGACATAATTGTATGCCATAGTTCACTTTTATGGGTGACTTTATCTTCCCAAAGACAGTGTTTTAACTGATGCGGAATGTGCCATAGGCATCGTTGTAAAAGGACGCGGACGTTTTTCAGTCCCTTCAGGATACCATCATCGCCGTCAGTGAGCAGAAAAAATGACTTAAAACTCCGGATGATATCCAAGCTGGGTTGAAACAACTTCTTCCAGGAACCGTTGTAATTACCAATATCCAGTCCAGCCAAACGCCAGCGGCTGCCTGTTCGTCTGGCAGTATCTGGCGTATTTTTCTGAATCAGCACCTTGAGTTCTTTGCCGCGTTTAGCTATGCGATTGATCGGAATACCCGTGCCATCGGCTTGAGCTTCGCCACGTTCATCTGGAGAAATGGAAAAAGACAGCTTTTCCCCTACCTTTTGGACACAGCGCCAGATTGTGCTGCGGGCAAAGGACACACCGAAAACACGAGAGAACACCTCGCCGACACGAAAGGAAGTCAAGGAACCACAAAGTGCCAGCTTTTGTTCAGTTTGAAATGACATCCTCGCATAAGGAAGCAAGCCTAACAACTCTCTGACAATGTATCTTTTGTGCCCGCATTTACGGCATTGAATCTGCATCTTCGGAATAGCAACAGTTCCTAATTCCGTTGACAATTTGGTTGATAGGGATGTGCTTCGGCGGGTTTTCCATTTAAAGGAACGGCTGCCACACTTAGGACAGCAGAACGTGTCATTCTTATTATTGGTAAGATGAACAGGAAGATTTTCAACCAAAGTATCACCAAGTTGATGAAGAATATTGGAAATGAAGCTGGACAGCAATGGAAGTAGCAACTGCCTGAATGAAGAGACTAAACTGTCCAGCTTGAAATCTGAAATTTCTACAATATAGTTAAATGACATTTCAATTTTCACAAGAGCTTGCTCCTTTTTTAGTTTTTAGTCTTATTATAAAAGACAAGCTCTTGTGTTTTTTTCAAGTCAAATATGACTTTTTATGTTCAGGTCTCAACTCTGGGACGCGACCACTTTTTTTAGGGGCTAGAAGGAATGAGAGAAGAATCGGCAAGTCTGCCAGAAAAACGTCAAAAGGGTTGATTTGAATGACCGGATAAGAGAAATGTGTATATTTCAGAAGAATTTACGTTTTAATTTAGGATTCAATCTTCTTTTTTAGAGGCCATTCTTCGCACCTTTTTTTATTCCTATTATATTAATGAAACGAAGGGGCTGTAAAAAAAAGCAAAGGACTTATTCGGCATTATGATCAAGCGGTTTTCGTTTTATGGATTTTTGAAGAATCAGCGTTATTTTGCGCCCTTTTTGCTTCTGGCATTTTTGGAAAAGGGGCTTCATTTTTCTCAAATTGGTTTTTTGATTGGTTTTCGAGAATTAGCGATCAATTTAATGGAGCTTCCATCCGGCGCAATTGCGGATACTTTTGGGCATCGAAAATCGATGATCGCATCCTTCAGCGCCTATATTGTTGCCTTTTTATGTTTTGGATTTGCCGCCCATTATTGGGAATATTTTATTGCGATGTTTTTCTTTGCCATCGGTGAAGTTTTCCGTTCCGGCACGCACAAAGCAATGATTTTTACGTGGTTGCGTCTGCATCATAGAATTCAGGACAAAACAAAAGTCTATGGTTTTACCCGTTCGTGGTCCTTAATTGGCTCGGCCGTATCCGCGATCTTAGCCTCCATTATGGTATTCCAATTAAATAACTACACCGCTATTTTCTTTTTTTCTATTATTCCCTATGGAATCGGCATTCTTAATTTTTTAACCTACCCCAAAGAATTAGACGGCGATATAAAAAAAGACGAATCCATGAAACTTATTTATAGGCGTCTTATTGCAAGCATAAAAAAAAGTTTTGCGGTTCCTGGGCTTCGGCATCTCATTTTTGAAAACATGGAATTTGAAGGTTTTTCCAAAGCCACCAAAGACTACCTGCAGATTATTATTAAGACCATGGCAATGTCCCTTCCCTTTTTTCTGGCATACAATCAAAAGCAGCGCAGTGCCATTCTTATCTGCGGAGTCTATGTCATTCTATACTTAGGCTCTTCGATAGCCAGTCGTCGTGCACACTGTATTGTTGAAAAAATGGGCGGCGAGGAAAAAGCATCCCATTTTTTATGGATTATCAACTTGAGTTTGTATATCATACTTCTTCCGGCGCTCTATTTTAATTTTAATCTGATTGCCATTACCGGCTTTATATTGCTAACGCTTTTAGATAATCTTTGGCGTCCTATTATTATTGGGCGTTTTGATCCTTATGCCCAAGAATCCGACAGCGCGACCATTTTATCAATCGAAAGTCAGGCGCAATCTTTTGCTACTATGCTAATAGCTCCAGTGCTGGGATTTTTGATTGACTTCATTGCAAAATCACAGACCTGCTATAACGAACAAAACGGAATTCTATGGCCGATTGCAATGGTTGGAATTACCATAGATGTTTTCGCTCTCATTTCCGAAAAAAGAAACAAGAACACAAAAACCGCATAAAAAGGAACCTCAAAATGAATGTAAAACTTGGAATTCAAAGTTGGTGCTTTCGTGAATTTAAAACAACCGAAGAACTCATTCGCGGGCTGCAGCTTTGCGATAGCAATTGCGTCGAATTATGCAGCATCCACCTGAATCAAGACTCCCCCAAAGAAACTCTGCAGCAATTACAGAAAGCCAAAATATCCATTAATTCTTACGGCGTCCACTACTTTACCAAAGACGAATCTGCCGCACGAAAAATATTTGAATTTGCCCAACTCGCCAATTTTCCGTCCATCAGCGCAGATTTTGATATCGAGGCCCTGCCCATGCTCGAAAAACTCTGCGAAGAATACAGCAAAAAATTGGCCATCCATAATCATGGGCGAAAACATCATTTTGGCTCCGTTCGTGAATTAGAAAAAATCTTCAATAGAAGCAGCAAAAATATCGGACTCTGTCTGGATACTGCATGGATGCTCGACAGCGGCGAAGATCCGCTTGATATCGCAAAAAAATTCCAAGATCGCTTGTACGGCACTCATATCAAAGATTTTATCTTTGACCGCTCCGGCAACCCAAAAGATGTCATTGTCGGTTCCGGCAATTTAAACCTTTCCGCCTATATGCTTTTTCTACACGAAATAAACTATAATGGTTACTTGACTTTGGAATACGAGGGAAACGCATCAAACCCGATTTCAGCCCTAGCCGAATGCTCCCAAATCATCAACAAGCTAAAATCACCGGTCCTATGCAAAAGAAATATATCATAATACCAAAACCGCTTCAGATTGTAATCGATGACGTCGGGTGGTGGAATAGCAAAGATGAGTCCAACGAAAACAAACCCTACCGAACGGGCTTCTGCCGAATGCATTCGCCCTCGGATTATGAGGCAATTGCCCACTTAGGACGCCGCCTCCATATCCGCCCCATGATTGCCATGATATTATGCGACTGGGATCGCGAAGGTATTCTTAAAAACGTTCCAGGTGCAGTCTGGGACTCTAAAAATTGGACACGCCAGACAGTCCATCTCAAACGATGCGAACAAGCAGCCGATATCATCCAACGTAATAAATCATGCCTGGAATTTACCATGCATGGAATTGGGCATGAATATTGGCTTCCGGATGGAACCATGCAGCGGGCAGAGTGGTATGACAACACCGGCACTATGCGCGACCCCGCCATTCTGAAACAGCATCTGGACGCTTATATGGAAATCACCAATCAATGGCAACTGTGTGAATCCATAAAATCCTTTGTGCCCTGCGCATTTCTATTTCGTTTTGGCGATGCCAAACAAAATTTTGCGGAAATTTTAAAGCGCTATGGAATTCAACGAATTTCGACACCCTTTCAACGTATGGCCTTTTCGGAACCAACGCAGCGCCCCCATTGGGGACGCCAAAGCGGCATCACGATTATGGATCGCGACGACTGTCCGATTCCTTGGAATACCATTGCTGCCTCTCCACAAGACCTAGAGCTTTGTGGAATAACTTTAGGGCTACACTGGCCAAATCTATTACACCAGAATCCCGAGCGAAATAAGGAAGTTATCGAACAGTGGGTTTTTCGTTTACAAAAACTACAATCTACATTTGGCAGAATTTTATCAAAAAACTCACAAGAATTCCACGCTCAGGTCCTTTATCAGGATTTAACAACAATACAAATCAAAAACAACACCATTATTTTCGATTTTGAAAATTTTTTGCGTTATTTTCCAAAACATTTTGCCTGCGGTTTTGCGATTCATCTGCAGGATACAGAATCAACAAAAGGATTTCGAACCACGCATATTTTTCCGCAAAACAAACAAAAACATCTTATTTTTAAAAGCGATGACGTTCAAAATAAATAACGCAAAGCCTTGTAAACTAGATTCTTATAAAATAACAACAAAAAAATAGTAGTAAAATCGTATTTGAAATAGTCCCTATTTAAAAATATATGCATAGGGGCAATACAACCCCCTAAATATTCAACCCTGGGCATACTCCTTTTACGGCACAAAGGAGGCTGCAAAAACAAAAAACTTGTCCATTCTGCAATAGTGGTGTATAGTAGGGTGTAATTTTATGTCATTTTATTGTAATAATAAATAGAAGATAGCCTTTTTTTTGCCACTTCCATCACGTATCAAGGAAAACATGAAAAGAAACGACGGAAAATTCTGTTTCAAAAAAGATATTCAAACAACTCCAAATAATATCAATAGCCTAATAAAAGAGCTCTCGTTATTTTCATTTTTTCAAAAGCCTCCACTAGCCGATCAGAAGTTAAAGCACAATTTCTTTTTATTATAGTGACAATCAAGATATAGAATTGCTTCACTTCGGAATTCATTTTAAAGTACCGTTTTTACAACATCTTCAAAAAATGATTCCAAGGATCTTCAAGGAATTTAAAAAATATTTCATTTTATATTCCTTCTTACTCATTTAATTTTGAAAATATAGAATATAAATTTATGAATAACCTAATACAAAAAGTAACGACATCCTACATTCTTTATCGGAACAATCAATTTGAAAAAGCAAATGAGATATACGTCAATGCCAATCAGCATTTAGATGATTTTTCAGATAATGATCGAATTTATTGGCAATCAACGGCCTATGTCAACTGGGCGAAAATGCAGCAAAATGACGTTGTAAAAAAAGCCATTGTCGCTCACCGAGATCTGTTAACCAGAAAAATAACCTCAGGGGCTGATAACGAAAATAATATTATGGATGTTGTTGAATTAAACATCCTGTTAAAACAATACAGCAGAATCGAACAATTATTTAATTATTTACAAATTCATAACCAAAAAATTCTTATTTATTGCTGGAAAGAATGGGGATTCCCCTTCATCGGAATCCCATTAATGGAAAC
>JBAYAV010000179.1:0-6402 GCA_041669565.1 Lentisphaeria bacterium | reverse complement strand
ATCGGGTTGTCTGTTTGTTTGTTTCGCTGGTTTGTTGCGAACCCCATGTATTTTGTTATCGGCATTGCCGTTATATTTGCTGTATTCGTTGTTTATTTTATTGCCGCAACCCGTCGTGAAACTGCGATTATTGCTTATAAGGAATTATTGGATGATGCTTTTCTTTCCGCAGATTCTTTGCCATCGGCATCAATAATAAGGAGCATAAAAAGGCAACAAAAAAGATTGCCTACAAGTTCATACTGCAAAAAAGAAATAGAGCAGATGGAGTCGGAATTTTTTCGGGCAGTTTTAACCAAGGTGCTGGATGATGGTTTTATATCCAGCGAGGAAACAGCCGTTATTGAATCCGTTGAACAGACGTTGCTAATAGGGGCTAATTCTCTGTTATGCCTAAAGAAGGAGATCTTTTATGCGGCCTATAGCGACGCTATTCAGGACCGGCATATCATCCCAGAAGAAAGGGATAAAATTGAGAACCTTATTCTTGGATTGGCCATACCGGAAGAAGAAATAAAACGAGAGTTGGATATTGTGCGGGAGTTCGTTGAAATGCAGAAACTACACTTGCCTTTCGAGCCTATTTTACCAGAGCTTCTTGCTGCGCCTGTGCAGAAGAGCGAGCAGGCTTTCTATCAATGCCCGGCGCAGGTGCTTTCAAAGAGAAAATCGAAAGACTCTCCTACGGGCTATGAATATACTGTGCGACGTGATGGCACAATGATTCTTACCAACAAACGCATTTTTGTTGTGGGCAAGGGGACAACGAATATCCGTTACTCAGAAATAGAAGATGTGGAAATTGATGTCGATGAGAATATTATTGAGATCCTTCGATCCGATTCCAAAATTTCAGCTTTTCTTAGAACCGATACACCAATCTATACGGGTCGTGCAATCGATCTGCTTGTTAAGGCCGGAACAGAAAGAGAGACAAGATGAACATCCGTAAGAAAATATGGAATATCCTTGAACCAGCAAAGCAAGGCGATACAATGAGTCGGATTTTCGATTATTTTATCCCTGATCTTGCTGAAACTTTGCTGATATTTTCGAAGGTCAGAAGGGCAGTGAGACGATGCCAATCTCGCTGAAATAGGTTAAGCCTGTGTCTTAAAAATATTTCAACTTTATAGGCTTTTTAGGATTTATGTTATAGTTCAGGATTATTAGGTTCGTAAGGTAATGTAATTTATTCGGAAGTATTACGGTTGTTAATGATTGCGCAATCTTCAGTTTTTATCGATCGAATTTTGACGGCTCCCGGGTGGTCGTATTCATCGATTAATGACAAAAAAATCTGTCGGTATTCAGCTAAAAAAGTATCTTTATCTACTGCAGCCCAATTTAATACTGGACAACGCCGCCATTTAATCAATGTGGGAGAATGGAGTTTTGAAATTGTTTCTTTTAATTTTGAAACGGGCACTTCAGGCCATACCATTGATAGGTGCTTATAAATCAGATCTTCTATATTTGATTCTGGAGGAATATTTTTAAGATTTTTATGAAAATTTTTAATAACAAGAGCATCCGCATTGAGTTCTAAAAAGCTGATACTCTCTCTATATTCTATTTGGCGAATTTCTGAAATATATGGAATAATATCATTGTCAAGGAGTTGTCCTTGTGCTTTTTCATAAGAAAATCCTTTATATTTTGTTTTACAGCATAAAGAGTTTGGCAGTTCTTCCCCACTGTATAATTTAGGAGACTCATCACCGATAATGGGATTAATAATTACTTTTGAGAACGGAGGTCCATCCCAATTATCAGCTAACCTTAATGCGTGTGTTTCAAGACCAAAAAAACTCCACAAACCATTTATCGTTTTTGTTGGAGAATTTGTGGATACAATGAGGATGTGTGAATATGGTTTTATCTTTTTCTTGATTTTATATTTTTCAAGCACCCTTTGAACTCGTTTTTTCCCATCAGGTTGAATACCTAAGAAAAATTTGTCATACGCGGAGATTTTGATTTCTTCATCATTAAGAACAAACTTTTTTATATAATCACGTACTGATGATAATTTTGGATGACGGCTAAATCGCTTGGTTTCTTCAATTCCGTTTTGTCCTTCCATTGCATCAAATGCACATAGGAAACATTTTATCGTTGATATATAACTTTCAGGGGATATAGCTAGTTTCTCTCCCGTATATAAAAAATCATCTGGAATGTCTGTCTTTTTTTCTTTTGATTCCGATGTAGAAAAGTTTTCTTTTTTAGCCAGTTTTATCGTTTCGTCGCGTGTTGATTCTGAATAATAACACGTCTTTTTATTTGTCTCTGAATTTTCACTAATAAATGGTTTCGTAATATAGATTTTTCCATTTTGTTTTTCATAATGTCGTTGGCCATCACTAGAAAATAATTGTTGCTTTTTGTTTTTCAGTTTTGATGAAAGTAGAGGACCCAGCGTCCGTAGCAATTGCTCAAATTGTTCTGTTAAGTATTTATCAATTTTCGACCCACATTTTTCATTAAAAACATCTGAAGTTAGTTCCTTGGATACAATACGTCCTCCTAAAGAAGACAAAATTGCGTGTTCTTGTTTTGTGGATTTTGATAATTCAATTCCTGTAAAAAGACAAGTTGCCATATTGTTGTTATTCCAAGATGAGTTTAGATTTTTATCTGTTATTATGCTAACTAATTTGTAATGTATTTTTTTTATTTAAAGACATTGTCTGAATGTTTTACTGCAAGAAAACTCAATTCATGCTGAACGACTCAGAGTGTTTTATCAATCCGATCAGCCTCAGCACCACTTAGCCCTTTGGCAGCGATTTGAAGTCTCATCCAATTAATAGTACGTGCGGTATAGACTAATGGAACGCTTGGATAATCATTCGGTACATAATGTTCGATTTCGGCGGGCTTATCAAACTATACTCAATATCCCAATGGCTGAAAAGTAGAAAGTAATCTCCCAGTCTCTCTATGAGCAGTTTTGTTGCCTGTTTATGTGTCTTTTACAATCTACTTTCCAAACGTAATATGATGCTATGAAATTGGCTGAGTACTATCACTAAATCACCGCCGATATGCAGCAACGCCTCCACAGTGTGGTGCGAATTACTGTATCTGTCAAAGAAGTTCGGCTGTTTGGCGTGTTTTCGGATGTCGCTAAGCAGATCGAAATCAGCCATTAAAACCATGCTTGTTATGGCGCAAAGTATACGCTGGTGGGGCGTCTCCTTTGCGTCATAATACAAAATGCTGTCGGTCATTTAGTCGAAAGCATAGAGGATCATGACTCTCAATAATATTATCAAAACAACTGATATTTCAAGGCTGAAACCTATATGCTTCAGGATTTATGTTATAGTCCAAGAATAGATGAGGTCAATTTTTGCTCGCAACTTGATAATGTTTTCTTTTATTACTATATGTATATTCATTCTATTGCTTTTCTTCTTCTATAACTCCCTTTTTCCATTCGATTTTCGCTTCCGTGAACTTTATAAGATATTTCCAATAATCTTTTAGAATTTTATCAGTTTCTTGGTTATACTTGTTTTGTGCAAAATGCAATTTCTCAAAATATATCGGAGGAATTTCGCCTTGTGGGCATGAAGGAATCTCAGTTTCATTTGGAACTAAACTATTAAAAATTTGATTCCTATCAGAAGAATTAGATTGTGTCCTTGCATAAGTACAAACTATTTTAGCACATTCTCTCCAAATGTTGGTATCAACAGGATACCATGATATTAATTCTACCCAGCTTAATACCAAATTAAAATCATTCTTTTGAGTATGCTTATACAAAATCTTGCGAATTAAGGAATCGTTTTGGGTACCGGAGGGATCTAAATCAAAAATTAGTTTTGGTAGATTAAAATTAATGGATGTTCTTTTTTCACAAATTGATAAGAACTCATTTTGTTCTGATGGCGTAGCTGATGAATAGTCTGTCCATTTTTTAGGGGAAAAATCATATGGTAAAATATTGAATTCGGGAAATTCTTTTCTGCTAATCTCCTGTTCTATTTCCATCCTTTTTTTTAAGAAATTGATAAACCACGAAAATGGTTGAGGGGTACACTTCTTAATGAGATATTCGAAGTTAAAATCAAATATGGATGTTGGATCAATGAGTTCACCTACATGTTTAAAAATAAACGAAATAGGTAATAGATCTATATTACTTGTTGAGTCATTATTCACTTTCGACCAATAATATGAACTTAAACTCTGTTTAAAATGATATAGACAACTCTGGTGTTCTTGCCTGTTATCAATGGCATCCCATTGATTCTCTAAAAACTCAATTGCCCTGATCCAATTAAGAAAACCAAGAGGAGCGACACAGCTAAAAAGATGATTTTTTTTCGAAAAAGATGCTTCGTTTTGGACTAATTGCAGCCAATCAAAATCAGTAAATGGAGTCTCCATGAATGGCCGGCCATCGGAATATAACGCACAAAATATCTCGTATTTATTTTCTGGTTGTAAATGATTCACTATATTAAACCAACATTCTTCATATCGCTGATCTTTTGCGTTACGTAAAAGATTCAAGACATTTGTGGCGATAAAAATTCCAAATCTTCTTTCACATTCATTGTTTGATGCGAGAAGACTTAATGTTTGTTTTGGAAACTCAGAAATGATAAAGTATTTTTTTGCAACAAATAGAGCGATACTGTGTAGCGGAATAGGGTCACGTTCTTTTTGAGTATCCTTTATAATTGAAACAAGCTCATTAAGCTTGGAAGCAAATAACTTAACAAGTTGTTCAGTAAAATCGTCCCATTTTTTATACTGATCTCGATCGCATAGATTTTGAATCAAAAATAAGATTTTGTCCTGCGAAAATATAGCTTCGCATTCTTGTGCTATTGTTTGCAATTCACTCTTGCTATTCGTTAAGTCCCATTTCCATATTTCGCGTATAGCATTTTTAAGGATTCTTTCACATTCAGAAAAAGTCAGTATTGTTTCTTTCACCCATTTAAGTTGTTTGATTTTCCAATATGTAATTTTAGAATCTTCTTGTTCGCTGGAGCTACCCTGAATTTTAACACGATTCCAATCATGATATACATGACCAATAATTTCAATTAAAATTTTCTTTAACTCTATTGGAAGCCTCGAATTAACTGCTTTTTTTATGTTTTCAAATATTTTTTGCCCACTTTTTAGCAAAGGATTTTCTTGGGATAAGGTATAACGAGTGATATAAAATACATTATAACCAAAATAATTACCTTCACGCTCGATACTCAAAAGTGAGTTAGCGATGCATTTGAACAATGAGAGCTCATTTTTATTTAATGTTTTAATGTCTTTAAAGAGAATATTTAATTTGTCGACCGCACATTGAGAAAATGGCTGTAAATTTGTTTCCTGCCGTAATATTCGAGAAATTAAATTTTTTGCGTTTTTGTTGCCATCATTTGGCAAGTTTCCAACTGATTTTTCATCTATATATATATAACAAAATATGTTAAAAATTTTATTGGTAACTTCTTGGCATTTTTCACCTTGCAAAGTTTCTGCAAGGCAAAACAATTGCCAAACTATTTTTTGGTTTAGGCATTTATGATCAATATCTAAATAATTCAAGAATTTATCTTCCACCACCGATGGTGTTTTAAGTATGTCATCATAAATATCAACCGCTAATTGAATATTAGCGAATTGGATCTTTTTTAAATTTTCAATTGCTTTGTATAGCATGCGTGTAGTTTTTGGTTCGCAATTAAGCATTTTTTTTATTGCATCAAATATCCTTTTTGTAAGTAAATCAGTACTATTTTGCACATCAATTCGCGCTAAACTTGATACAACTTCATCAAAAAGTGGGGTTTTATCATCCAAAAGATCCTTAATAGTCTTTTCTGCCAAATAAGTCAAACGAATTGGTTCTGTAGAGGATAATAATTGAGTTTTTAGGATCGAATCTCGAATGACATCTGGCTTAATAGCATAAAAACGTTTTTTGTACCCAAAGTTTATTAGAAATTTTCGTAATGTAAGTTCCTGCAGGATTCCGATGATGTCACAAGTATCTTCAAGTTTGGTTTCTTTACGCAAAAACTCTCGAATCTTTTTATCGTTACAATTAGCTCGTCGAAAAAGTGCAAGATAAAAAAATATTTTTTCTAAGGAGTCCTTTGAGCAATATTCATTCATTTCATGAATGAATTCATCAATATATCCTTGGGCGATATCATTGATATTACTAATTGTCTTTTTTGGGGGATTATTTACGATATTGTTTAATGCAAGATACATCCCAATACACATCCAACCAGGGTTTCCGGATGTATGCTGAATAAGGTTAGTTATATACTCATTTTGTTGCTGGTCAGTAATTTCGAAGTGTTTTTTTTCTAAAAATTTTTCAATGATTTTTTTTGCATCTTCTCTTGATAATACAGAAAGCGT
>JBAYAV010000178.1:0-6448 GCA_041669565.1 Lentisphaeria bacterium | reverse complement strand
TGCTCATTTCTATATCATCTAATCTTCGTGATTATATGCTTTATTTCTGATATTTATAAAGATTTTGAAACGGTCATTGAGCAATACCGCAAACGTGACAATGTAGAAAAGTTTTTTGAAAATCTTAAAGAAAGAATTGGATTGAAATGCTTTCTAACAGGCAAATAAACAGTTGTAGATTCAAATTTTTTTTTGCTTTTATAGCGTTAATAATTTATGGTGAATTAGAAACTCGAAAAGGGAAGGCAACCTTAAAACAAGAAAGCTTGTTAAAAAATTATACAACACAAAAATTATTTGATGATTTTGACACGATCGAAGAATATCAAGTCGCAAAAGGCAATTTTAAATGAAGTAAAATAACCAAAAAGCAACATGATATTTTAATAGAATTGTGCTTCCCTGATTTAAAGAATTAGCCCATGTTATTTTGTCTACAAAAACATGGGAAGAATTCAGGTTATTTAGCAGGCTGGTAGGTATTAAACAAAAAAAAGCCACAGTTAAAAAACTGCGGCTTTTTAATTATTTAAATTTTTGTTTTAGAAATCGCGTTTGAATGTTGGTTTTTTTACACTCCACACAGAATTTTTTGCTTTTTGGAAAAGGACATATTCCGGTTCGATAATGGGAGACCAACCGAATGGGAATGTAACAAGTTCGGTAACGCCGATTACTTCACGGCAGAAGAAGCGCCAAACGCCCAATCCCAATCCTTTGGAAACTCCAGCGAAGTCTCCTTCGTCTTCATTTACGCGGATCATATTGGCAGGAATTTCAATGATTCCGAAGAGGATATTGCAAACACTGCGGCCAAACTGGTCTGCTGGAAGTCTTTTTTCGTTTGGATTGATTTTCATATCGTCTTTGCTTGGATCCCAGCCTGTAAAGCCGGCAAGGAAATCCCATACTTCCAGAGTGCGTATATTTAAATATCCGTGAATAAAAAAGGCATCCAGCTGTGCGCGGATATCCCAGCGATCTCTCGGAAAATAATAATTCAGGTTGTTGCCATTTTGCTGGATCTTTTTTTCAGCACGCAAAGGCCCGAATGAGGCTGTTGCATATTCTGCATCATGAGAAATAAAAATAGGGTAGTTATGCTCATAATAATCAACAAGCCAGAATGGGATAAAAAAATGCGGGAAGGTAACGCCGCGTTCATTATTTGCATATGCGCCTAATTGAACATATTGGGTAATGGCAACCTCGGCACCGATTCCGGGACCGCCGGCAATTCCACCACGAAGAATATCAAAGATATCGGAAACACGATTCCAGATATACATTTCAGTTCCTACTGCAAACGAATTAATGTCAAGCAAATCATTTTCTTGGGCTTGAATTTTTGGGGCGGTCATCCCCGCTATCATAATCATGCAGCAGGCATAAATAAGTAAGTGCTTCTTCGCCATAATTTTTTCCTTCTATTTTCATGCTATTATAATTTTTGTATATTTCAGCGTGGTTTGTTCTAATATATATTCTTTTCTAAAAAAAGCTTTGCTTTTGTCCCTTTTTTTTGCTTTTTTCTGGCTAAATTTTTTCCTTTTTCCGCTTTCATTTAAGAATCGTTCTTTTCTTCCCCTCTAGAGCCTTGTTATGAGGAAGTTTTATGATAAAAGAGATCGGGAAAACCTGAAATTTAAATAAAAAAATCGTTTTCTATTTTTATATCCGATTGAATGGTTAAAAAAAAAATCCCCGCAAATTCCTAGATAAGATTTGCGGGGAAAATATTCTTTTAAAATTTACAGCCTAGTTTAATGGCCGCAAACATTATCGCCCAATGTGAGTTCGTTATTAAGAAAACTTTTAATCAGGTCTTCAATAGGCATGGGGGATGCACCGATAACGACCTTGATGTTTTGCTTGATAAGTAATTGTTGAGCCATATTGCCGATGCCACCGGTAATAATGATGTTTACGCCGAGTTTCCCCATCCATTCGGGCATGACACCGGGCTCATGCGCGGGCGGGGTCTGGTATTCAATTTTTTCAATTTTTTTTGTTTCCATATCGACATCAGCGAAGGCGAATTCTTCGCAATGGCCAAAGTGAAGACAAAGCTGATGATTGGCTAATGGTATTGCTATTTTTGTCATTTTCTTTTTCCTTTTTCTTTTGATGGATCGATCTGTTTCCAGATTGATGCTAGTATCTTTGCCGGCTCAGAGTCCGGAAAATCTATAATGGTTTTTCCTTCTCGAAGCGAGCTGTTGAAAATGGGATCGAAGGGCATTTTTCCGATAACTTGGATGCCATTTTTTTCGCATGCTTTTTGAATTTTATCTGCCATTTCCGAGTTCAGGTCATATTTATTGATAATGACTCGAATTTCCACTTCAAATTCGCGTGCCATCTGGATGGTTCGTTTCAAATCATGAAGCCCCGATAATGTCGGCTCCGTAATAATAACGGCCATGTCTACGCCAGTGATGGACGAAATGACTGGACAGCCAATTCCTGGAGGGCCATCGGATAGGAGAAGGTCTTGTTTTTCTCGTTTGGCTTCTTCTCGCGCAGCTTTGCGAATTTCTGCGATGAGCTTGCCTGAATTTTCCCCACCCGGCAAAAGCCTTGCGTGAAACATCATGCCGGCACAAGTCTGAGACTTCATCCATTCGCCACATGTACGCGGTACCATGGTAATTGCCTTCGTGGGGCAAACAATGGTGCAGACCTTACAGCCTTCGCAGGCGTTTTCATGAAAAACTGGAAGTTCATGCTCGGCAAACGTAATGGCATTTAACCGGCAGTATTCCTTGCATTTTCCGCAGCGGATACATTTTTCTTCGTCCAAGGAGGGCAATTCGCCGGCAATAAAAACTTCTTTTTTGATGATTTCAGGTTTTAACAGAAGGTGTAAGTCCGATGCATCTACATCACAATCAACCAGTACGGCTGATTTTGCAAGCTTTGCAAAACCGGCGCATAACGATGTCTTCCCACAGCCGCCTTTCCCGCTGATAATTAGTATTTCTTTCATAATCCCCCCAATTTCTGTAACAGCTGTGTGAATTTTGGCTTTAATTCCGGCGCACTTGTTAGAAGACTGTCGCCATTGGAGTATCCTGTTGCAATCTTTTTGGAGAAAGGGATCTTCATTAAAACATCAATATTGCGCGATTTGCAGAATGCTTCCACATCTGCACAGGAGTCATCGGCACGGTTGATAATAACTCCGGAAGGAATATTCATGGCTTCCAAGGTGTCTTGTGCTAACTGCAGATCATAGAGCCCAAAGGGCGTTGGCTCCGTTACAAGAATAACAAAATCAGCATCTCGTATCGTATTTACCATCGGGCAGGCTGTGCCCGGTGGTGAATCCAGAATTGTGGTTCGATGACTGTCCGCTTGAGCAATGACCTGATGAATAATAGGAACTGCAATAATATTGCCGACATCCATAATGCCGGTAATGAGTTCCACAGAGCCTTTTTTCCGGTATTCCAAAACGCCAATTTTATGGTCTATTTCCTGAATGGCTTTTGTGGGACAGAGGTAGGCGCAGCCGCCGCATGAATGGCATAATTCAGGAAAAATCAAGAGTTTTTTCCCGATATTGGCAATGGCATTGAAGGCGCAAAAGTCGCTACATTGATGGCACCCGATGCATAGATCCTGATTAAAACTCGGAATCTTTACGGTGACTGGAGTTGTTTTGTCGGCGGGCATTTGAAAAAATAGGTGGCAATTTGGTTCTTCCACATCACAGTCCAGCAGGAGGCCTTTTGTTCCAAGGACTTCTGCAAGAGCAAGTGATACGGTTGTTTTACCGGTGCCGCCTTTGCCTGATGCTACTGCAATCTTCATAGCCAATGACCATCCACATCTGCGGATGTAATGCTTTGAAGCTTTCCATCTTCCCATAATTGAATGGCGTCTGCAACGCTGCCGGTATTGTCAGTCAAGTAAATTTTGACGTTGCCTTCTTGAAGAACACGGAATGCTTTGGGGCCGCAATGTCCGGTGATAATGGCTTCGGCGCCGCTTTTGGCGACGGTCATGCCGGATTGAATTCCAGCTCCCTGCGCGGCTTGCAAGTTTTGGGTGTTTGGAATAACACTCACTTCTTTTGTTTCGGTATCGTACAGCAGAAAATTGGCGGCGCGGCCGAAACGCGTGTCAACAGCGTCGGTTAATTTTGTTCCCTGGCATGATATTGCGAGTTTCATAATAATTCCTTTGTTTGTTTTGTTTCTAATAAAATGATTCGGATGTAAAATAAAAATGGTCCAGTACTGGCAGTGCGGTTCAAACATTTGTTTGAAAAGGACATTGTTTGTACTGTTTTTATAAAACGACATGCATTATCTTGGCTTTTTTGCAAACCATGAATGATGCTTACTTTATAATAGCAGATGTCGTGCCAAGATTGGAAAATAATGTGTTTCCCAGGTGAAAAAAGATTGGGCTCAAAAAGATTCCAGTATTACTATAGCAGAATTGCAATGGATCTGCAATAAAGCATTGCATTTTTGCAATGCTTTATTGATGTCTTTGGGTCATGGATTCGGCCCATAGTTCCAGGTGTTGTCGAATAGGCGCATCTGGAATGGAAGCGTGGAGTGTTTGCATGGCGAAAGTGATTTTTCCTTCGGCGATGGCTTTTATTTTATCGACGATTTTTTTATCAAGCATCATTTGTTTTATTTTGCAGAGGTCTTCTTGGGAGGCGTTTGGGTTTCCAACATTTTTTTCGATCAGTTGTTGTTCGGACTTTGATGCATTTTGCCATGTTGCGCGAAGCAGCACCGTGTGTTTTCCTTCGCGCAGATCGGAGCCGACGTTTTTGCCGAGTTTTTGGGGGTCGCCATAAATGCCGAGAATATCGTCTTGCAGCTGGAAGGCGATTCCGCAGGATTCTGCGAACAGCCCAAGTTGCTGCGCGGTATAATTTTCTTCAACGGGCATATTTTGCCCGATTGCGTAGCCGATTTCAGCGCAGAATTGTAGCAAAGAACCCGTTTTCAGCCGCATCATTTCCATGATTTCAGCGACCTCTATTTCGGAAATATGCCGATTGCTCAGGTCAATATCAAGTTGTTCTCCAGCCAGGAGTTCGTTATAGAGTTTGCCGGATAATCGATTGATTAAAGAGAGAATGACTCGCGCATCAAGATCATGAAGCGAGCTCAATAGTTGAAAGACTTGTCCTTGAAGAACATCGCCGGAAAGGATTGCCAGACTTAATCCATATTCTTTGCTTGATTTATCGGCTAGAGACCATGCTTTTTTGCCTAGTTCTGCGCCGAAGACGTGTCCAGTTGGGTGGTTGCGTCGGATGGTATCGTGATCGATAATATCATCATGAATGAGTGTCCAGTTATGGAACATTTCCATTGCGGCGGCTGCCGGAAGTGCTTTGGAGGGGGCTTTTCCCGCGGCTTCGCAGGTTAGCATAACGAGTCTGGGACGCAGGTATTTGCCGGGTTTATTCAAGTAACTCGCGGTAACCAGTTGTAGGTTTTCAGGAAGAATACGGTTGTTTTGAGCGAGTTTTTGGATAATATATTCCGTCAGGATGGGAGTGTATTTTTTCACGGCCTCTGGATAGGGCAGAGTGGAAAGAGTATCGAGGATCTCTAGGTTGTTTTTTAAGGATTCCATAAGCCTGACTTTTGAAAAAGAATGAGATGTGAAATAAATTCAAAGAATAAATTTATAACTTATTGTTAAAAAGGGAACAAATAAATATAATTTAAAGTATAAGAAAATCAAGTTTGTGGCTATGGCCTCCAGCCTTACGGAATTAAAATTAGTTTGTGAGTTTATGCTCTTTTTATAGAGTTTTAATCCCGTTGTGAACAAATTCGTTCGTGAATTGTGGGTACGAACCCGGCGGTGAAAATTCGTTACAGGCTTGGCAGAAGGGATGGTTTGCGAAAGGCAAGGTGTGGTGGGAACATCCGTTCTTTCAAACTGGATGAGTTTAAGGATGCGATTCATGCAGAAAACGCAACAGGGAGGTTTGTTTGAAAAGGATAGGCTGGAGGCCAAAGGATAAAATTCGAAAAATGACGAGAAAAAACCGAGGATGCGGACATGAAGATGCAAGAAAAAGGGCCGTATCTTACTTGGTTATTAACTTTAGGGCGAACTGTTTTTCATTTTTTTAGACTGAGTTTTGTAGAATGTTATTAAAATCCCATTGTGAGCGCTTCTTGAGTTCCTGATTAAAAAATAGCGACTCGCAACAGCGATAAGTTTTTAAAATTGAGAAGAAATATCGGAGCATGTTGAAATGTAACGCGTGTTTGCAAATAAAAATTCCCGGAGTTTGAAGTGATTTTTTTATTGTTTAATGTATATTGATTTAGGGTTTTTTGGTTGGCGTGTTTGATCTGTTTTTGAAAAGCTAAAAATTTTTATGGCGGAATCGTCCATCGATCATTTCAAGATATCTTTTTTGTTCTTTTGTATGGATTTAGGAATATATATAATA
>JBAYAV010000177.1:0-6459 GCA_041669565.1 Lentisphaeria bacterium | reverse complement strand
TTATAAAATAAGGGTCGAAAAAGAAGAGGTGTTTTATGCAATGCAAGAAGTCTGTTTTTATTATTTTTAGTTTTTTGTTTTGTGTTTCTGCCAGTTATGCGCAGTATCGTGTGACAACTCCACAAATAACACCGGTAAATCAGCCGAGCAGTACACCAAAAACAACATACGTGCAGCAGCCGCTGGGAACGCCACAGAATGATGATAATGCACAGCATCAGATTGCGAATATGCGTGCAGATTTTAGAGTCCTGCAGGAAGAAATGCAGAAAATGATTTATCAAATGAGCGAAATGGAAAAACGCTGCCAAAATCTTGAAAAAAAGAATATAGAACTGCAGACGATGATCGCGGCTCAAGATGATCAAAATATGAAGCGTGAAAAAAATTGGAATCAAAAATGGGCGACGCTGCAGGAAGCACTGACGCAGGAAATAAAAGATAGACAAGCATCGATTGCTAAAATGAGCAATAATGTTGTGGGACTGCTTAAGGATGAACAGAAAAAAAATTCTGGCCCATCACGGCCGGTAGCGTATACTGGAAAATATGTCGAATTGAAAATTGAGCCCGGGGATACGCTGGGACATATCGCCGCATCGGCAGGAATTAGCGTAAAACAACTTAAAGAGATCAATAATTTAAAAAATGATATTATTATCGTTGGTCAAGTATTAAAGGTTCCGATGCCATAAAGGCAGTAAGAAAGGATAACGATGAATGGTAAAGAGTTAAAAAAGAATATCATGGCACTGCTTCAATGTAATGCCCGTATTTCCAATGAGGAAATCGCGGAACGCTTGAATAGCACTGCCGATGAAGTCACAGCGGTAATTAAAAAGTTAGAAAAAACTGGTGTGATATTAGGATATTCCACAATTATGCGTCCGGATGATGACTCGGATGAGGTCCGCGCTATCATAGAAGTTCAGGTTCAGCCGGAACGCGATACTGGTTTTGATAACGTTGCACGCAAACTGGCAAAGTTTGCAGAAGTCCGTTCGGTGTATTTAGTATCCGGACATTATGATTTGCGCTTGGAAATTGTGGGGCACTCCTTACAGGAAATTGCCTTCTTTGTCGCCAGTAAACTATCCTCACAAAAGGGTGTGAAATCGACGGCTACTCTCTTTATGCTTAAAAAATATAAAGAAGCCGGTATTGAATTTGATAAGGAAGAAAAAAATGAGCGACTTAAAGTTTTCCCATAAGTGGGTTGCACAGCATATCGCGGACTTGCCAAGAAGCGGCATCCGCAAATTTTTTGATTTAGTAAACACCATGGATGATGTGATCTCTCTGAGTATCGGAGAGCCTGACTTTGTAACGCCGTGGAATATTCGCGAGGCTACCATCTATGCACTGAATCGGGGAATAACAACGTATACTTCGAATCTCGGCGATTTGAAATTGCGCGAATCTATTTGCCGTTATTTTTCCAAAAAGTTCGGTGGAAAATATTCGCCTGAAACGGAGTGTATTGTAACGGTGGGGGTTAGTGAGGGCCTTGATATTTTGTTGCGTGCGGTTCTTAATGAGGGAGATGAGGTTCTGTATCAGGAGCCCTGTTATGTGTCCTATGCGCCTTGTATCAGTATGACGCATGCGGTTCCAGTGGCCGTTGAAACATATGAAAAGAATGGCTTTGCCCTTGATGTGGCGGATTTAGAAAAAAAGGTCAGCCCAAAAACAAAAGTGCTGCTCTTGAATTATCCGAATAATCCTACGGGTGCGGGATTGACGCTGGAGGATAAAAAAAGAATCGCCGAATTTGCGATAAAGCATGATCTCTTGGTTATCAGCGATGAAATATATGAAGAAATTAATTATCGGCCTCATGTTCGGACGATTGCGGCTTTGCCGGGGATGCGTGAACGCACGGTTGTTTTGAATGGTTTTAGTAAGGCTTTCGCAATGACGGGATTTCGTATTGCATTTGCGGTGGGACCGCGGGATATTATTGATGCGATGATGAAAATTCATCAGTACACGATGCTTTGTGCGTCTAGTTTTATTCAGAAAGGTGCGATCGAAGCTTTGGAACGTGGTGGCTTGAGTCGCGCTAAAATGTGTAAAGAATATGAACAGCGTCGAAATGTTATCGTGAATCGTCTGAATAAAATGGGGCTGAGCACTTTTACGCCGAGCGGCGCATTCTATGTTTTTCCGAATATTTCCTCTACGGGTCTGTCATCGGAGGAATTTTCAATGCAACTGCTGCAGAAGAAAAAGGTGGCCGTTGTTCCGGGAACGGCCTTTGGCGCATGCGGTGAGGGTTATGTGCGCTGTTCGTATGCAACCTCATTGGAAGAAATTAAAACGGCAATGGTGCGTATTCAGGAATTTTTACAGGAATTGCCCGCAAAATCCGTAAAAGGTGGAGCCGTTTAATGAGTGTGCGTTTTGCGATGATCACAGATGTGCACTATTCGTTGCGGCAAACAGTGCAGAATCCGTCGCGATGTGTTGATATTGCCCTGCATTTATTTCGGAGAGCCATTGAGTATCTCAACATCCGCGGTGGAATAGATCTTGTTTGCGTTGGCGGAGATTTGTTGAATTGCCCCGAAGAGCAAGAACTCTTATCTGATATACAGAGTGTTTTGGAAAGGTCGATAGCGCCCACGCTCGTGATTCCCGGAAATCATGATCCGAAGCCTGAACGGTTTTATCAGACGATAAAATATCAGAATTATGTGGATGTTAAAGGCGTGCGGTTTATTCCGTTTGTGGATGAAGAACGGGCTGGATATAATGCGTTCCGTTCTGTAGAGCAGATCGAACGCGGGCGGAAGCTCTGCCATGATTTTGCGGGTCCGAAAGTCTTTTTGCAGCATGTGCCGCTTTGTCCCAAGGAGGTTGTTTCTTCTTATAAATATTTGAATGCTTCAGAAATGATACCTCATTTGAAGGAAGACGGCGTTGTGATGTGTCTTTCAGGGCACGAGCATCGCGGAATTAAAATGATTGAAAAAGACGGTTGTACTTTCGCAGTGGAAAAGAGCCTCTGTGATGCCCCTTTCGTTTTTACAATTTTTACCCTGAATGAGGACGGCTCGGTAGAACGGGAGCCGATTCAACTGCAATTGCCGAATGATGTTGATTATTCAGATTATCATACGCATTCTGCTTTTGCCTATTGTAATCAAAATGTAGACCCTGTTATTGAGAGCCGTTTAATGGACGTGCTTCATCTTGGGCATGTGGCGGTTACCGAGCATACGCGGCATTTATATTTAAGAGAGGAACAATGCAGAGCCTTGAACAGCAGCTGGTATCGCAAAGGATTTGCTGACGCTTCTGCCAAAGATAATCGTACTGCGGCATTTTTGCAGTATATGAAGGAACAGCAGATGCGGGATCCTCGTTTTATTTCTGGGGTGGAGGTTGATGTTGCTGCATCGGGTGAAATTATAATGAGGTCGGATCTTCGTGATAATGTAAAATTGCGTATTGGCGCTATTCATGCGATGAGCGATGGGGGCGATCATCCCGGTAAAAAATTCATTTTTTTATGTCGTCATCTATTTGAAGATGCGCAAGTGCGTATACTGGCCCATCCATTCCGGATTTTTGCTTGGAGTAAAATCGGCGCTGTGCCAGTTGATTCTTTTGCCGAACTTATTGCATTGATGAAAAAATATAATGTCGCGGCCGAAATTAATTTTCATAAAAATACGCCAAATCCTAAATTTTTTCAAATGTGCCTAGAGTCGGGTGTGAAAATCGCCCTGGGATCAGATACGCATAATCTCTATGAATTGGGATTCTTTAATCCGCATTTTGATTTTTTGAAAAGCATTGGCTTTTCGGGTGATTTAAATGACATCTTGTTTGATGCCCAATGCTGAACGCTGAAATAAAAATTTGCGATAAGTCCTTTCCGTCTATTTTTTCCTCGAAAAATGAATTTAAATTTGATTTAAAAGAATGATTAATATACTAACAAATACATACTATATTTTTCCCTTGCCGGCAAAGGCTGGACAGATTGTCGAACTGGATATGGGCTGCGGAAAAGGAAAAATGGCATTGGAATTGGCCGAGCGCTATCCCGACCGCCTGATTCTGGCAAGTGATATCATGATGGGGCGGCTTGGCCATGTGGAACGAGCTGCCGCACGGAATGATTTGTATAACATTCTTATTTTGCGGGCTACCAGTCTGGCATTAACATCCTTTCAATTGCCACCAGCTAGTATTGATCGTATTCACCTGCTTTGCCCCGATCCGTGGCCGAAAAAACGGCACACTGGCCGACGCGTTATCTGTACAGATTTTCTTTGTCGGCTGTCCCGTATTTTGAAATCCAATGGTATTTTGCATTTGTCCACGGATTATGCTCCGTACTTTGATGATTGGGAAAAGATTCTAGCGACGATACCCTTTTTTGAACCCGCTCCTGAAGCCTTGAAAGATGTGGCAGATATTAAGACGGATTTTGAATTGCATTGGCTGAAAAAAGGCATCCCTGTCCGTCATATGGCGTGGCGATATACCGTGAAAAAGTAGGAGGAGAAAAAGGAGCGATTATGCCGATTCAGAAATCTATATGCTTGCCGGCGGCCTCCCCCGTTGATATTGCTGAATTTATACCGATTATTGATCATCCATTGTTTCAGGTGCTACGTTCGCGGAAACAGCTTGGAATTAATGATCTTATTTTTCCGGGGGCGCAGCATACGCGCTTCGAACACGCGATCGGTACACTGGCATTGACGCAACGACTTTGCAGGATTCAAAAAATGCCCGCCATAGAAGCCCATATCCTTCAGGCCTTCGCTCTTTTGCATGATATCGGCCACGGGCCTTTCTCCCATCAGATAGAGCCTGTTTTGCCTGGAGATCATCATAGTATCGGGCTGCGGTGTTTGGAAGAAATGCAGCCGGTATTAGCGCAGTGCGGGGTGGAAGCGGCGCAGTTGCAGCGTATGCTGAATGGCGATGATGCGCTGGCAGAGTGGGTTTCGGATCGGAATCTCGGTACGGATAAACTGGATTATCTGCAACGCGATGCACTCCATATCGGTTTTCAGGGAATTCCGTATATTGAAAAAATTCAGACATATACGGTTCAGACGGACAAGGGCCTTGCCATTGAAGAAAAGTTTCTTGAAGATGTGAAGCAACTGCAGAAATTTTATTCGTATTTGCATCAGCACGGCTATTTAAATAAGACTGCGTTGGCAGCACAGCGGGTGTTGCAGCGTTGCGTGCAGGAAGAATTGCAGTGTCGACATTCTTCTGGTGAAGAGCTTTGGAAGATGCGGGACTGGCAACTCTTAAGCTGGCTTTCCAGCAGTCAGTCTTCGGTTGGCAAGATGTTGTATCAATGTCTCCTAAATCGAACCTTTCATCGGACCTTTTTAAGCTTGAAGCCTCAGGGGTACGGTTTTGTGGAAAAAACCGCGAATAAGCCGATTTCAGTTTATGAATGGCCCCTGGCGAGTTTGCGCAAATTCAGTTATCAATATCAGGATTTAAATAAGCTGTCTTTGCTGGAGGATGAAATCGCTGAATTGTGCCATATTCGTCCCGGTGAAATTCTTTTTGCCGCAATGCCCTATTTCAGAAAGCTGATTCCAAAGGATGTTCGAGTGCATGCCGGCGGCAGTCAAAAAGATTTCTGGCTGCTCGAAAAAGACCGCGATCATAAAAAATCCCTCGAAAGTGATTATTTGCGCACATTCGCAGTTCGTTTGCTTGTCATTCCTGAAAAACGAGAGCAACTCTATAAAAAAGCCGGACAAATAGAAAAATTTTTGTTGCATAAAAATGAATAAATCAAAAGGAACTGTTATATTATCATAAATAAAGTTGTTTTTTTAATAGCATTAAGCCAACGTTGGCAGTGATAAGGCATTCGCCTCTTAATGGTGAAGTTAAGAGGCTTAGCATTGCGGAAGGAATGCTTTCCGTTTGGTTAAATATTTGGGGAGTTTTTCTTGTAAATGAATGTGTGTTATCATGTTATGCAATGCTGCATGGATTGTATAGAGGTTTTTTTTGAAAAAACAATGTAATTGGATATGATTTTTTTTATAGTAAGACGTTATTCGTAAATAAAAAGGACAGAAAATGAAATTAGCAAAATACAGTATGGGTGTGGGGGATCGTTTTGGTCATCAGGCAAGTGCGCAATTAACGGCGCTTTTAAAAGCACAATCTCAGGGTGTTGCGATTGTTCCAGTGTGGAATAAGTCTTTTCGTGAACATAGCATTATTGGCACGAAGCCGATGGATGTTCGGAAGGCCGCGGATGCAGCGGTAAAGGCCCTGAATTATAAGGGCGAATATCATGTGGATGCCGATCATATTAATTTAAAGAATGTAGATTTATTTTTAGATTCCAGCGATTTTTTTACGCTGGATGTTGCAGATTTTACGGGCAATGCTGCGGCTGCAGAAGATATCAGCGCTTTCTTAGCAAAGCATTCTGATTTAATTAATAAGCCGATT
>JBAYAV010000176.1:0-6488 GCA_041669565.1 Lentisphaeria bacterium | reverse complement strand
TTTTTACAACGGAAGGAACGGAAAAAGAAAACGGAAAGGGAACGGAAGGGGAAAAGACAGGAATGCAGGACTGGAGTGCTGGATGGGATGAGGACGGTTACACAACTTTTTTTGTTCATCGGGCTACCACCCGATGAACAAAAAGGGTGTCCATTTAATAGCATATGAGTGATTTCATTATGATAGACAAAGCTCATATCGTGTAGGGAAAATAACTTTTTTTAGTTTTTTGATGGATATGCCTATTATTGCGAATTTTCTTTTTCGTTATAAAATATTTTTTTAAAAAGGAACGGAAAAAGACTGATGTTTGTGTTGGATAGGCCGTTGACTTTTGCACAATTTTTTTTGTTCATTTAATAGCGCATGAGTGATTTTATTATGATAGATTAAGCTCATATCATGTAGGGAAAATAACTTTTTTTAGCTTTTTGATGGATATGCTCCTTATTATTGTTTATTTTCTTTTTTCGTTGTAAAATATTTTTAAAAAAGGGAACGGAAAAAGACGATGTTTTAGGTGGGTTTTTATAAATCCTCAAACATTATCTTTTATTGGAGACGAACACGTAAAGACGCACGAATGTGCGTCTCTCTTGATCTTTCGAATATTATATTGTGTGTAAATCATCCTAATTATCGCTTTCAAACTCATAAATTTGAGGAAAGTATATAAAAGGATGCGTGAATGCTTGACAAACCGATATTTAGAGATAAAATTAGAGGATGACATTAGCCTAAGTTGGAAAAGGACAAAAGGAGTAAAATGGAAACTCAGCCCAGTATAATAAAACGGATACTGATGTGCACAGATTTTTCACCGAATGCTGGGTATGCTTTTGAGTTTGCAGTGGATGCGGCGGTTCGGCGTGAGAATGCGCAATTATATTTGCTGCATGTTATTCCGGAGCCGGATGCACAATTTTGGCGGACGTATATTTATGACTCGGATTTTAATGTGGATGAGAAAGCAAAGGCGGACCTTGACGATAAGATTGATCGTGAATATCGTCCGAAAGTCCCGGTGAGCGTTCCATTCGAGGTTGCTTTTCGAATTGGCAAAGATTATCAGAAAATCTTGGAGTATGCTGATGAGATATCGGCGGATATGATTGTTGTGGGTCGACAAGGAATGAATCCGTTAAAGAAAATTTTCTTTGGGAGTGTAGCGGAGAAGATCGCGACTCGCGCGAAGTGCCCAGTTATTGTTGTTCCTAAATTTATGGGGAAGTGATTTATGGCAGTCAAAAGCATAGAAGAGCAATTAAAAGAGTTATTAGTGGAGCGTTTGTTTTTAGATGTTTTGCCGGAAGAGATTAAGGATGATGTGCCGTTATCGGAGTATGGCGTGGATTCCTTTTTACTGTTGGAGCTTATTGTTGCGATAGAAGAAATCTTTTCGGTTCAATTTGGACAGGGTGATATTACAACCGAATCTCTGAAGACGGTAGCCGGCCTTGCGGCGATGATTGTGGATAAAAAGGCGGAGTAATGGGACCAAAAACTGAATTAAATACATATGTGCCGGATGTCGTCTCAGTTGCAAAAAATTGGGAGGATGGAAACGTTCTGTGTACGGAATGTAAGCAGCCTGTTGCTTTGAATAAGGAGCTCTGTCTGCAAATTCAGAAATGCCCCCTTTGTGGAAAGCCTTTTTTTGTTTTAAAAAAAGTCGGAAAATATTTTTTATATGAGCCGTGCGGCAGTGGCGGTATGGGGAGTGTGTATAAAGCACTGAAAATGAATGACCCGGATAATGTTTTTGCGGTCAAAGTATTGTCGCGTGAAATGCGCGAAAATCCCGGTGATATCTATGCGTTATTAAATGAGGCGCGCATCGGTACGAATTTTGCAAAATCAGAATTTATTGCGGCGTGTATTGATTACGGATTTGATGATGATGAGTATTATGTTGTGATGCGATTTGTTCCCGGTGAGCGTCTTGATAAGTTGTTGTCACGAATTCATAAAATGCCCGAAAAACCGGCCATACAAATGGCACTCCATATTTTGGCGGCAGAACAGCATATCTACAAGAAGGGATTTCTATTCCGTGATTTGAAACCCGAAAATATTATTATTTCGCCGGATGGTTATGCTGTTTTAATTGATTTTGGGCTGTGTATTACTTGTGAGCAGGCGAAAACATGCTTGGATGAATTTGTTTCAGGATCGCCGTATTATCTTCCGCCGGAACGACTTTTGGGAACCGGAGAGTCTGTTTGCAGTGAACTTTACAGTCTCGGGATGGTGCTTTATGAGGCCCTGACGGGGAAAACTTATTTTGACTCTGGCGAAATTGAGAGCCTGGCGCGGCGCCATGTGTCGAATCTGCGGATTAGCAACACCGCAAAAATGAAAGGCCTGCGGCCGAGCGTGGGAGCACTTCTTGAAAGCCTCATTCGAAAACAGCCGGAAAACCGACCGCAGACGTTCAAAGAGGTCGCAGACGCGGTGAAAGCGATTTTGGCAGAAATGGGATGATGAGTGGGGGGATCTTTTACAACGGAAAAGAACGGAAGAAAGAAAACGGAAAGGGAACGGAAAAAGACTGGAGTGCTGGATGGGCTGATGAGTGGGGGGATCTTTTACAACGGAAAAGAACGGAAGGAAGAAAACGGAAAGGGAACGGAAAAAGACTGGAAGGCAAAGACTGGAGTGCTAATTGACCAAGGACGTCTACACAGTTTTTTTTGTACATCGGGCTACCGCCCGATGTACAAAAAGGGTGTCCATTTATAGAACACGTGAGACATTTGATTGTTATGGATATTGTTAATATTGAGTGCTAAAATAGCTTTTTTTGCTTTTTGTTAGGCAAGATTATATTTGCTAATTTTCTTCTTCGTTATATAATATTTTTTTAAAAAGGGAACGGAAGGGGAAAGACCGGGATGCAAGGACTGGAGTGCTGGATGGGCTGATGAGTGGGGGGATCTTTTACAACGGAAAACGCCTTCGGCGAATGCTGAATGCTGAATGCTGAGTTAAGAATCAATTCAACTCATCATTCATAACTCATAACTCGCCGCAGGCGTAAGGGTGTCCATTTAATTGCCGTGGAGTCTTTTCATTTTGATGATGCAAGTTCATACCCTATAGGGGAAATAAGCTTTTTTTGTTTTTTGTAGGGGCGGAATATTTTCCGCCCGTTCTTGCACGGCCACTGATTTTTATATACGTACATCGCCAAAATAACCGATGTTTGTACGCATGAGAGACGTGTGAGAATGATTAACAATACCCATTTTAACGGAAAAATTGAAATCGTCTGAATGACGAATGAATCGATTAAAATTGTAGGGGCGGAATATTTTCCGCCCGTTCTTGCACGACCGCTGATTTTTATATACGTACATCGCCATTACAACGCCATGTTTGTACGCATAGAGACGCGTGAGAATGATTAACAACACCCATTTTAACAGAAAAATTGAAATTGCCTGAATGACGAATAAATCGATTAAAATTGTAGGGGCGGAATATTTTCCGCCCGTTTTTGCACGGCTGCTGATTTTTATATACATACGTCCCCATTACAACGCCATGTTTGTACGCATGAGAGACGCGTGAGAATGATTAACAATACCCATTTTAACGGAAAAATTGAAATTGCCTGAATGACGAATGAATCGATTAAAATTGTAGGGGCGGAATATTTTCCGCCCGTTTTTGCACGGCTGCTGATTTTTATATACGTACATCGCCAAAATATCCGATGTTTGAAATCAAAAACGACGCACAGACGTGCGTCTTTTTTTTGAATAAATATTATAGTAGAGCAGTCGCTGTTTTTTTGTAAAAAATTATTATTTGTGAAAAGAAATGATGGAATTATTGCAGTCAAAAGTATGTTTGTCCAATTTGCCGATTGCGGAACAGCCTGTTGTCTTTAACGGCAAACGCGGGCAATTGCGCGGAATTTTAACAAGTCCGGTAGTGGATAAAGGCATCCATTGCAAGAGGGGAGTCGTCTTTTCGCATGGCTGGAGTGGCAATCGCTGCGGTCCGACAGGATTATATACGGATTTGGCGCGCGGTTTGGCTCTTCAGGGGTATATTTGCCTGCGATTCGATTTTTCGGGGCGCGGCGAAAGCGATGGTGCTGGTCTAGAAACATCGCTGATGACAATGGGCGATGATTTTGTGGATGCGATCCATTTTTTTAGACAAGAGACCGGCATCGTAGCACCCTATGCCTGCGGATTATGCTCTGGAGGCAATGTGGTGATTGGCTGCCTAAATCGTTTACCGGAATTGGCGGGATTAGTGATGCTGTCAGTTTATCCGTTTTCAGATGGTGATCAATTTCAGCGGGATGCGCATCGGACCTTTTATTTTATCGGGATTTATATTTGCAAAGCATGCAGCCTTGAAACGTGGCAGCGATTGTTTCAGGGACAGCTTCATTTCAAAAATATACTAAATGTGTTATTCGGACATTTTTTCCGGCATGGTCTTAATAAGAAAAAAGAAACCGCCGGCGGTTCAAATAAGAAAGCATCGGTGTCGGGGCAGAGCCGAAAAGCGGCGCCGGAGGAAAGCCGCGGCGTTTTGGAGAAGAAAGAAGCACCGGTGCGATATCTACGGGAGTTGCGTGCTGATTTGCCGATGCTGATGCTTTATGGTCATCGTGACCCAGATGCCAAGGCTGCGCTGAAATATTTTGGCGATTATAGCGTGGCGCATGCTCTACCGGTGGAGTATCAGGAAATAGAGGACGCAAATCATAATTTTTCGTCTGTTTCCTGGCGAACGGAGCTGTTAAAGCGGGTGTTAGTCTTTTTGCAGAAGGATAGGAAGAGCGTTGTTCATGAAGACTCATAATTGTGGAGCAGAACTTCATCCCAGTTATATTTACGGTGCTTTTTTGCATTTTTCGCATATTGGCAGGAAGCGCCGTGGTTTTTTATTGAAAGCCGGTATTGACAGCTGGCAGGAATTGCCGGAATGCTGCCCGGAAGAGCTTTGCGGGTTTCAGACTCTCTGGAATGAATTATGGCAGGAGGCTGTGCGTTATCGGCAGCAGATTGCCAGGGGAGACTGGGCGTGCATTGCATCCGCGATTTGTTCTTCGGAGCGATGGCGTCTTTTGGCCGATTGCTGGAAGAAAGTGGTCTATCTTGATATTGAGACTTCGGGGGTGGATGCAAGCTCGGAGGTGACGACTATTTCCTGTTGGGACGGGAAAAATTTGCGGCTGTTTTTGCAGGGCGAGAATCTAGATGATTTTTTGGATTATGCGGAAACGGTGTCTGTTTTTGCCACGTTTAACGGCGCGTCTTTTGATATGCCCAAATTATGTCGTTGTTTTCATGTGCCGGAGTTGTTTCGCGGTATTCATGTTGATTTGCGGTGGGTGTTTTATCATGCGGGTTGGACCGGCGGGCTGAAGAGCATCGAGAAACAGCTTGGTATTCAGCGGCCGGATGATCTGCAGGAAACCGATGGCTTGGAAGCTATTGATTTATGGGAAGAATGGCGTGAGACGAAAAATGTTTCTGCACGACAAAAGCTGCTGCGCTACTGTGCGGCGGATACGATTACTTTGCGTCAGGCCGCCGCAAAACTGCTTTCTAAACTGGGGGGGCTTGAAATGGAAAATCCTGAGTTATCCACCGATGCCTGGAAATGCTTGAACCGGCAGTATCCATCAATGAAACGCCCGCAGAAAAAAAAGACCATAAGAACGGCAATGCCTGACAGGAATAGGAATGATAAAAAAGAATCAATCAAGTCCACCGATCCAGATATTATAAAGATGCAGATGCGGCTGAAAAGCTTTTTGAACCGGTTGAAATAATATGATTCTAGAAAGATGCAAGACTATGCACTTTATGTGCTTTATGCACTTCTTCGTGTGCCGAGACGAAAAATTACATCGTCATTCCGCCGTCAACAGAGAGAATTTGCCCCGTGATATAGGCGGTGTCTTCTGCGGCAAGAAAGGCTACGGCGTTGGCAATATCGGCGGGATTTCCGGGACGCTTGAGCGGAATCAAATCTAAGATTGATTCACGCGCAGCTTCCGGCAGTGCCTGAGTCATGTCCGTGTCAATATAGCCCGGCATAATAATATTTACGGTAATATTGCGGCTTGCCAACTCTTTCGCTACCGACTTGCTTAATCCAATCAGTCCGGCCTTCGCCGCCGCGTAATTTGCTTGCCCGGGGTTGCCGGACAGGGCGACAACGGAGGAAATATTGATGATCCGGCCGTACCGCGCCTTCATCATGGGGCGACAGCATGCTTTCATGCAATGATAGGCGCCTTTGAGATTGATGTCGAGAACCTGATCCCAGTCTGATTCTTGCATACGGGCAAGAAGACTATCGCGTGTAATTCCGGCATTATTGATAAGAACATCGATTTTGCCATATTTTTCAAGGACGGTTTTGACGGTGGAATCGACGTCGTCTTTATTGGCAACATTGCACTGGCAACCGATGGCGTTGCAATGAAATTCTTCGGATAATTGTGCGGCCAC